>JAFQBO010000120.1 GCA_017416665.1 Oscillospiraceae bacterium | reverse complement strand
TTTACACCGAACAGGCACATGCGTCAGCAGTTGTTCTGCTTGTACTTGTCATCGGAATAAATGCACTTTCGGGCTATGTGGCAAAGAAACTTGTAAACAGATAAAGGAGATATTATGGATAAATTCAGTATAAAAAATATGGAGCTGTATTACAATGATTTCAAGGCACTCAAGGGAATAAATCTTAACATTCCTGCAAATGAAATAACAGCTTTCATAGGACCGTCAGGCTGTGGAAAGTCAACACTTCTCAAGTCACTAAACAGAATGAATGATCTTGTTGAGGGGTGTAAAATCACAGGCGAAATACTCCTTGATGGTGAGGACATTTACGGTGACATGGACATAAACAATCTTCGTAAGCGTGTGGGAATGGTGTTTCAGAAGCCTAATCCTTTTTCAATGAGCGTTTATGATAACATTGCGTATGGTCCGAGAACTCACGGAATACGTTCAAAATCACGTCTTGATGAAATTGTGGAAAAATCACTTCGTAATGCGGCAATATGGGATGAGTTAAAAGACAGACTCAAGAAAAGTGCACTGGGACTTTCGGGCGGACAACAGCAGAGATTATGTATTGCAAGAGCTTTGGCAGTTGAACCGGAAGTACTTCTTATGGATGAACCGACCTCAGCACTCGATCCGATTTCTACTTCGAAAATAGAAGATCTGGCTGTTGAGTTAAAGGAAAAGTACACAATAATAATGGTAACACACAATATGCAGCAGGCGGCAAGAATTTCCGATAAGACAGCATTTTTCCTGCTTGGAGATATGATAGAATTTTCAGATACTGAAACGCTTTTTTCAATGCCGAAGGATAAGCGTACGGAAGATTATATAACAGGCAGATTTGGTTAAGGAGGAAGTATGAGAAACAAGTTTGATGAAATGCTTGATACTCTTAATATTGAACTAATAAAAATGGGTGCATTGTGCGAAGAAGCAATAACCTGTGCTGTAAAAGCACTTCTTGATAAGGATAATGAAATGGCAGAAAAGGCGTTTCGTATTGAAAAGAGTATTGATGAAAAGGAACGTGAAATAGAAAGCTGGTGCATGAAGCTTCTTTTACGTCAGCAGCCGGTAGCCAAAGATTTACGCACTATATCCTCTGCACTTAAAATGATAGGTGATATGGAGCGTATCGGAGATCAGGCAGCAGACATTGCTGAAATCACCCGTCATGTAGGTAATGAAAATATATTCGGTAAGGTACATATAAAGGAAATGGCAGAAGCAACTGTAAAAATGGTTACTGACAGCATAAATTCCTTTGTGAAAAGTGATATAGATTCAGCACGATTTGTTATGACAGAAGATGACAGAGTTGATGAGCTTTTTATTAAAGTGAAGAATGAGCTTATATCCCTTATAGCCACTAATGCACAAATGGGTGAATACTGCATAGATATTATGATGATTGCAAAATATCTTGAAAGAATAGGTGACCATGCTGTAAATATTGCGGAGTGGGTTGAGTATTCGGTTACAGGGATACACAGAAAGGAAAATGTATCTTTATGATATATCTGCTTGAAGATGATGACAACATCAGAAATTTTGTCATTTATGCACTTAATAATTCAGGACTTGAAGCTAAAGGTTTTTCACATCCGAATGAATTCTGGACAGCATTGAAAAAGCAACAGCCCGACCTTCTGCTTCTTGATATAATGCTCCCCGATGAGGATGGAATCAGTATTTTACAGAAACTGCGTAAACAAAGTGAAACAAAAAATCTTCCTGTCATAATGCTTACAGCCAAAACAACAGAATATGATAAAGTAGTAGGGCTTGACAGCGGTGCAGATGATTATGTTGCAAAGCCGTTTGGTATGATGGAGCTTATTTCACGCATAAAAGCTGTTCTTCGTCGTACAGTAAAGACTGAAAATGAAGAGTATATCTGTGGTAAGCTGTATGTCTGCCCTGAAAAGCATATTATAAAAGCCGACGGTGAAGATGTAACACTTACCCTGAAGGAGTATGAGATTCTGCTTATCTTTCTTAAAAATATGAACAGAGTTTATACCCGTGATGAGTTAATGACGAAGGTATGGGGATATAATTTTGATGGTGAAAGCAGAACTGTTGATGTACATATCAAAACCCTACGTACCAAACTTGAGGAATGTGGCAAATACATAGAAACTGTCAGAGGAATAGGCTATCGTATGAAAGATAAAGGAGAGCAGACATCAAAAGCAAAATATTTGCAGGAATAATTTCTGTTGCTCTTGTGGTAATACTGCTGTGCGGTGGATTTTTAACAGCTATTCTTTATAACCATTTTAATAGCATTGTATATGACGAACTTAAAAATCAAGCGTTTTTTATTTCAAATGCCATTACCAAAAATGACAGTTATCTTGAAAGTATTTCTTCATCTGATAATCGGATTACCATTGTAAACGCAGACGGAACAGTAGTTTTTGATAACCGAAAAAATCCCGGTGATATGGATAATCATTCAGAACGTGAGGAGATAACTGAAGCATTTGAAAAGGGAGAAGGTATCAGCTCACGTTATTCTGATACACTCGGCACACAGACTTTGTATTATGCTATAAAAATGAGTGACGGAAATGTTATCAGAATTTCAGCGGAGGTGGCATCGGTACACTCTCTGGTTCTGGATGTGCTGAAGCCTATGCTGCTGGTGATAGTGGTTGCAGTTGTTGGAGCATTAATTCTTTCAATAATAATTTCAAAAAGAATTGTAAAACCGATAAACAGTATAGATTTAGGCAATGCCGAGGTTTCAGAACCTTATGATGAGCTTGCACCGTTGGTACATAAAATCCGTATACAGAATGAGCACATACATCAGCAAATGAGCGAACTAAAACGTCGTCAGAATGAATTTAATATTATGACCGAAAATATGAGTGAAGGTTTTTTGCTTAT
>JAFQBO010000119.1 GCA_017416665.1 Oscillospiraceae bacterium | reverse complement strand
TCAGTGATTTTTTCTTTTGGGAAAGCTTCAGGTGCAGGATTTCCTGCCGCAAAAGAGATAACTTCCGGATCGGAAGTGAACTTCAGAATTTCTCTGATAGCAGATGCCTGGAGTCCTGAAACCTTATTGGAAAATTTATAGTCCATTGTTTATTCGCCTCATTTCATAATTACAAATATAACTGAATATAATTATAACACACATTTGAATAACTAGCAACATCTTTTTTATCTTTTGCATTCATTGTTATGCATTTTGTATAAATATGCTGTTTCACAATTAAACAAAATAACGATTTAAGGAGTATATTTTGAAAAAACAAAGCTTTATGAAGGGTTCTGTCATACTGATTGCTTCTGCAATAATATCAAAAATTATCGGAGCATTGTTCAAAATTCCTCTTACAAACATGCTCGGCGGAGTGGGAATGAGCAGTTTTGGTTGTGCATACGGACTCTTTCTGCCTGTTTACGCTGTCACTGCAAACGGACTTACCACTGCCGTTGCAAAGCTTACCGCTGAAAGCTGTGCTGTGGGAAATCTTGCAAATGTCAAAAAAATCCGAAACATTTCGCTTCTGCTCTTTTCACTGGCAGGACTTACAGGAACAGTTATAACCGCACTCCTTGCACAGCCGTTTTCCGAAAAAGCCGCCGCATGTCCTGATGCATGGCTTTCTGTGCTTGTAATTTCCCCGTCCGTGTTGCTCGGCTGTATCACTGCCGTTTACCGTGGATGCTGTGAGGGAATGTGCAACATGTACCCGACAGCTGTTTCGCAGATTATTGAATCGGTTGTAAAATTTGCCGCAGGTCTTGGATTCTGTTCATATGTACTTAATAACCCTCAGAAAGTTCTTGCATATCTTCCAGAAGGTACTGAGATTGTCTCTGCCGCATCAGCCGCCGCTGTACTCGGAATAACAGTCTCAACATTGGCAGGTACTGTTATCATGTACATATGGCATACCGATTTTGATAATTTTCAAAAAAATCATATACAGGAATCCGCAAAAACGATTTGCAGGAAAATTTTCAGAATTTTCATTCCTGTTGCGCTTGGTTCTGCTGTCACAAATCTTACTTCTGTAATCGACCTCACGACAATAATACGCTGTCTTGACAAAGCAGTAAAATCTTCTCCAGACTACTTTTTCAGCAATTTCAGTTTTGATTCTGCCGAAAATATTTCCGAATTCTTCTATGGTTCATTTTCGGGACTTGCAATTACAATTTTTAATCTTGTACCGTCCGTCACAAACATGTTCGGCAAGGGTATTCTGCCTGCACTTTCGGAAAGCTTTTTCACTAAAGACAAAAACGCTGTAAGGCATCTTTCCGAAAGTGTCATAAAAGCCACGGCATTTATTGCCGTACCATCGGGACTGGGTATTTTTGTGCTGGCAAAACCTGTGCTGATGTTTCTTTTTTCCGACCGTCCAGAAGAATGTGCCGTATCGGTAAACAGCCTTGCAATACTCGGAATTGCCGTGATTTTTCTTTGTCTGTCCGCAACATTTTTCAGTTGTTTTCAGTCAGCAGGAAGAGCAGATATACCGGTAAAACTTATGCTGTGCGGAGTTGCGGTAAAGCTTGTGGGAAATCTGATTCTGATACCTGTTCCGCAAATCAACATTTCGGGTGCGGCAATATCAACACTCGCCTGCTATCTTATCATATTTATACTGTGTGTCATATTTTACAGAAAAATTTCCGGTGTAAATATCAAAATTGCAAAAACTCTTGTTCCATCGTTTTTTTCGGGAATTATGTGTTCAGCAACTGCCTGGCTTGCTTACACAAACCTTCCGTCTGATAATAAAATCGCTCTGCCGGTTTCTGTATTAATTGCAGGATTTGTTTATCT
>JAFQBO010000118.1 GCA_017416665.1 Oscillospiraceae bacterium | reverse complement strand
TCTAAAGACTTTTTCGACAAACTGAGAAGCTGTAAAACAGCTTCTTAATTTATCTTAAAATATAACTGTCATAACCCATTTTATCAAAAGTATCTTCAATTTCCTGTTTTTGCTTCATATTTAAGGAAGATGAGGTAATTTCCGGAATATAGGAAGACTTATATATAGTTTTCTCAATTTCAGAGCAGATAGTCTCAATCTTTTCACCTGTCGACATTTTACTGAAATCAATTGTTTCACCGTTTATTTTAAGCTTTTTACTGAACTTACTGAGATCAATTTTAACAACATATTTTTCAGTATCAAGCATAATAGGTTTAAAGAAAACTTCACAAACACCCGTCAGCATATCATGTGCAGATATTTCAAGCCACATTGTACTTCCTCTGTCCTGCGCAGTATGAGTCATGTTATTTACATTGTCCACAAGATCCAGGTATCTGTCAGTTTCTGTAACAATTCCGCCGATGTCATCAAGTGCTTCCTTACTGAATGACGGATACTCCATATTTGTACAGATTATATGTCTGAAACCTGCTTTGGCTATTTCACCTGTAATTGACTGTAGATACTGTTTTGTTTCGGTTGATGCTGGATTAAGCCACGGTTTGCCTTTTTCGTTCTGAGTATCAAGCCAAAGTGATTTGTTTGATTTTAAAACAAATCCTGAATTCTTGTTTGTTTTCGGATACAGATTGTCCTGCATTGCATTTATTGACGCAACAGGTGTATATCCTTTATTTTTAATTGTATTATATATAGTAGTAAGCTCAAGCTCATTGCCGACTTCAGCCAGAATTGCTTCTTCGTATGAAGTTGCATAATTAAGTTTTCCACCTTCGATTTTCAACGGTACAACCACCATGTTATATTTATTTCCTATGATGTTGATGAGTCCTTCAAGCGTTTCAGCAGATTCTATGTCAGTTTCCCTGAGCCAGTATGCTTTTACGATTTCTTCGCTTTCAGGTGTTTCAGAAGACTCAACTGACTCAAGCTGCTGATCTGCAATGCTGTCCGTTTCAAGATTCAGATCACTCGTTTTTATTTCGCCTATTTCACCGAACGGCTTTGCAACACTGTATCCGACAACAATAAAAAAATATGCAAGAACAAGTGTGCCAAGAACAGATACCATATTTCTGATAAGATGTTTATGTCGCTGAGGCTTGTATTCGTTTTTTTTCTTTTTCATAAATGTCTCCGATTTAATTCAACACCATACAAAGAACAGTTTTTTCTTTGCAGGTTATCTCCTTAACATAAAAAATTTTTTCGCATAAAATAATTATATCACGTCTGATACTGGAGGTATTTTCAGATGACCATAAATAAATTAAGTGACAGTGCCTTAAAAATATATCTTGATGACAACGATTTTCAGACCTACAGTATAGACAGTTCTGAGATAAATATAAGAACTGTTAAAAAATTTCTCTTTAAAATATCTTCCGATATTTCAGAAATGCTGAATATTAATATAAATAATTCAAAGCTTTATGTTGAAGTTTTTTCAAGAAAAAACAGCTGTATTATTTTTGTTTCAAGCGTGCCTGAATTTCAGACAGAACAAAAAAATCAGGTAACAGCTTTAATATGTGAATTTTCCGACTACTGTACTCTTGAAAGCTTCTGCCGTACACTGAACGCACTTTACAAAAGTTCCGTGAAAAAAAGTTCTCTTTACTGTGGACTGTACAATATACGTCTTGTTCTTGAGCTTTCAGATGATTACGACAATATCAGATATTTCGCATCAGGATACTGCAATGTTATTGATTCTGATATGATAAACAGCAGTGTTACCAATGAATACTATAAAGCTGTAATTTCCGAAAATGCCATTATGGAAATATTATCAGGCATCAGCAAGTAACTTTACAGCATCTCCCATGTTTTCTGCTTTGAAAAGATAACTTCCCGCAACCATAATATTTGCACCTGCTTTTGCGGCAAGTTTTGCCGTATGTTCATTAATTCCGCCGTCAACCTGAATATCTACATTAAGATTGTTTTCGGTAATATATTTTCTTGCATCAGAAATCTTGTCAAGCATTTCCTCTATAAATGACTGCCCGCCGAATCCTGGTTCAACGGTCATAACAAGAAGCATGTCGATTTTATCCATGTATGGCTTTATGCGTTCAAAAGGTGTATTCGGCTTAACTGAAAGACCTATTTTTGCACCTGTTTTTCTGATAGCCTCAATCGTTTTATCAGGATCGCTTTCACTCTCGATATGAAATGTTATAGTATCTGCGCCACCAATGTGACATTCCTCAATATATCTGAGCGGATCTGTTATCATAAGATGAACGTCAAGATGCATATCGGTATTTTTGTTCACTGTTTTTAAAATAGGGAAGCCAAAAGAAATGTTGTTTACAAAAATTCCGTCCATAACATCAAAATGGAGCATATCCGCACCACTCTTTTCTATTGTTTTAATGTCATCCAGAAGATTCATAAAATCCGAACTTAAAATTGAAACTGAAACAAGATTATTCAAAATATATTCCTCCGTAAAAATAGTTCTCTTTATATTATATATTAAAATTTCTGTTTCGTCAATAAATTTCAGAATTATTCTTACTATAAAGTAATATAATTTGATATGGTATTAAATCGGGAGGATTTGTAATGAAAAAAAATAAAATCTTAAAAGATACGGTTTTTCTGACTGCTGTTGAGCTTATAATGCAGGGGCTGGCACTTATTGTAAATGTTTTTATAACACGAAGTCTCGGCACTGAAATGATTGGAATTATATCACTGATAGGTTCATTTTTCATGTTTGTAACAATAATTTCAAGTGGTAATATTTATCTGAGTGCAAGCAGACTTATTTCCGAAGAAATAGGACGAAAAAACGGTAATCCTAACGCCGTATTCAGATACGGAATTGCAACCACACTTTCAATGAGTATAGTTACAGGAATTACGGTTTTTCTGCTTTCTGATATGATAAGCAGAAATGTTCTTAAATCTCCTGAAATCGGTTCGGTGATAAGAATTCTTGCGGTTACACTTCCCTTTTGTTCGGTAAGTCTTTGCATCAAGGGATATTTTACAGCTGTAAGAAATGTTTCGGCATCAGCTGTCGGAGGAATTACGGAATTTATTGTAAAGTCTGTTTTAATTGTAGTTCTTACAGAATTCTGTGTTAATGACAGAAACATGAATCCACTTTCTGCTTTTTCATTAAGCGTTGCAGGAGGACAGATAACAGGCTTTTTTGTTATGCTCGTTCTGTACATAAAATCTCACAAAAAATACAAAAACAAATGTTCTATAAGCTTTAAACGATTTATTTTCTGTTCTGTACCTATATTTCTGAACAGCCTTGTTACGTCAGTTTTAAGCAGTGCAAATGACACACTTGTGCCGATTACATTGAAACAGTACGGCAATTCTACATCTGAAGCGTTCAGCCAGTTTGGGATATTTGAGGCCATTGTAATTCCTGCATTGTTTTTCCCATCGAGTATACTGTGCAGCTTGTCAGGAATTCTTGTACCTGAGCTTGCAAGGGAAAGAACCGCCGAAAACAGTGAAAAAAATAAGAATCTTGTAAAAAAAGTACTGAAATACACTTTCAGTTTTTCAATTTTTACAGCTATGATTTTTCTTTGTTTCGGAAAAGAAATCGGTTATCTTATGAGCGGTGATTATTTTGCCGGAAAGGTAATTGCAATTCTTGCACCGGCTATTCCGTTTATATATCTTGAAATCATTCTTGAAGGGATTCTGAAAGGCATGGGAAAGCACAGCTTTTCATCGCTTAATTACCTTGTTGAGTACACCATAAGAATTTCAGTTTTACTTATATTTGTACCTCTTTTCGGATTTTACGGAATTGTTGCATCATATCTTGCAAGCAATATTGTTTGTAATATCTCAAGACTTATAATGATCATGAAGGTTACGGGAGTAAAATTCATATTCTCGGATAATCTTGTAATTCCACTTATTTCGGCTGTTATTTCAGCACAGATTTCAGTTATGGTTCAGAAAATAATCGTTTTTGATATAGTAATAGCTGATACAGTATTTGCTGGTATTGTTGCAATGATTGCATATCTGTTCGTGCAAAAGCTCATTTATACACTCTCAGCAGAACATAATTTTTTCAGTAAATTAAATACAAAAAAGTCCGGCTGAAAACCGGACTTTACTTTTATGATAAACTGTATTTTTTGCCAAATTCTTCGTAAGCCTCTGTATAATCCTTAGTACCACCCTTATGTACTGTATCGATATACTCATGATGATTTACTTCATCCTTATCATCGTTACGGCTTAAAATGTGAACAGCAATATTTGAACAGTGATCTGCAATACGTTCGATGTCTGACAGCATATCCAGGAATCGGATACCTCTTTCAATCGCACAGTCACCTGTCTTGAGACGGCTGATATGACGACG
>JAFQBO010000117.1 GCA_017416665.1 Oscillospiraceae bacterium | reverse complement strand
GGCAGAATCATGGCTTGGGCTGATAAGTATAGAACACTCAAAGTAAGAACAAACGCTGATACTCCTGCTGACGCTAAGAAGGCAGTTGAACTCGGTGCTGAAGGTATCGGTCTCTGCCGTACAGAACACATGTTCTTCGAAGCAGACAGAATCGCAGCATTCAGAGAAATGATCTGCTCAGATACAGTTGAAGAAAGAGAAGCTGCTCTTGCTAAGATCGAACCAATGCAGCAGGCTGACTTTGAAGCTCTCTACGAAGCTCTCGAAGGTTGCCCTGTTACAATCAGATTCCTCGATCCTCCGCTTCACGAATTCGTTCCAACAGAAGAAGCTGACATCAAGGCTCTTGCTGATGCTCAGGGTAAATCTGTTGAAACAATCAAGGCTATCATCACTTCACTCCACGAATTCAACCCAATGATGGGTCACCGTGGATGCCGTCTTGCTGTAACATACCCAGAAATCGCTGCTATGCAGACAAAGGCTGTTATCAAGGCTGCTATCAACGTTAAGAAGAACCACCCAGACTGGAATATCGTTCCTGAAATCATGATCCCACTCGTTGGCGAAATCAAGGAACTTAAATACGTTAAGAAGGTTGTAGTTGAAACAGCTGACGCTGTAATCGCTGCTGCTGGTGCTGACCTCAAGTACGAAGTTGGTACAATGATCGAAATCCCAAGAGCTGCTCTTACAGCTGACGAAATCGCTAAGGAAGCTGAATTCTTCTGCTTCGGTACAAACGACCTCACACAGATGACATACGGCTTCTCAAGAGATGACGCTGGTAAGTTCCTCGATGCTTACTATGATGCTAAGATCTTCGAAAACGATCCATTCGCTAAGCTCGACCAGACAGGTGTTGGTAAGCTTATGGAAATGGCAGTTAAGATGGGTAAGGAAGTTCGCCCTGAAATGCACCTCGGTATCTGTGGTGAACACGGCGGTGACCCTTCATCAGTAGAATTCTGCCACAAGATCGGTCTCTCATACGTTTCTTGCTCACCATTCCGTGTGCCAATCGCAAGACTCGCTGCTGCTCAGGCTGCAATCGCTGACAAATAATTAATACTGATTTCATTGTTCAGAGATCTGAAGTACAGTCACAAGGCACTTCGATCATTGACGGATTTTATCCTTTGAAAAGGTAGTATAAACACAGCTTATGCTGTAATTAACAAAAATATCCCTCCCGATGCCACAAGTCGGGGGGATTTTTATTTTTCCGTACTTTTCTTGCTTGCACAAGAAAAGTACCAAAAGAAGTGCATAAACTTTTTTCTTTTCTTCGAAACAGAAAAAAGTTTAATCAAAAAAGAAAAAATTTAAAGTGTAATAGTAACAAAATTTTCTGTGGCAGCTTGCTGATATGTACCGCCAACACAACCCTTCGGCTGGAAGCCTTAAAGGTATGATAATTTTCTATCTGTTCGAACAAAAATAGACTTCTGTTAAAACATGGGAGTATTGTGTTTTAAGTTGATCATCAGTTATGGTTTTACTTTCTTTCCGTTTTTTCTTATGCTTTTCATGGGAAACAGTCTTTGTTTGCTTTCTGAACCATTTGATTTTTCTTTGATAAAGAAAGTTTATGTGTTCTTTGAGCTGTTTTATCATTTATGCAAGCGACAGCGAAGCAGAAATGAATGAAAACAGCCATGCAGAGCTTGGTACTTTCTTGCACAAGCAAGAAAGTACAGAAATTAAAAATAAAGAGTGACAAATATAAATTTATGCTTATTGCCTGCATTTATTTTAACGATACCAATAAACATATACATGATGAAACTTCTTATATAAATTTTTGAGACGTAATATAGCTATCGAATATTTTTCGTAAATGTTATCCTTGACGAACCTATACAGTATATGCTATACTCTATGTAGGTTAGCGGTTGCTAACCTATTCCGACTCAAAAATAAAATAATGGAGGGTTTAATTATGAAAACAGCAGTTATTTACTGGAGTGGTACGGGTAACACGGAAGAAATGGCAAAGGCTATTGCTGAAGGTGCAGGAGCTGAACTTTTTAGCGTTTCAGCGTTCAGTGGCAATATCGAGGATTATGACAGACTTGCTTTCGGTTGTCCGTCAATGGGTGCTGAAGAGCTTGAGGAAAGTGAATTTGCACCGTTTTTTGACAGTGTTGAAAGCAAGCTTAATGGCAAAACAATCGGTCTTTTTGGTTCATACGGCTGGGGTGACGGTGAATGGATGAGAAACTGGGTAGAGCGTTGTAAAGACGCAGGTGCTGTAATCGTAACAGATGAAGGTCTTATTGTCAATGAGACACCATCTGAAGATGATCTTAATACATGTAAGGATTTTGGCAAAAAGCTTGCCGAATAATAAATAAATTTCTGTTTTAACTGTCTTTTTCTTAAAATGTCCCGAGAATACTCGGGATATTTTGTGTAATCTGATATTAGTTATTCTATGCTAACTGTTATATATGTGCAGATTTACAAAAATGTTTTTTCGTCCGGAAAACACTTGACAAATATTTCTAATCTATAGTATAATAATTAAGGGTTAGTGAGAGCTAACCTGATAAAATGACATTTAAGCAAAATAAACTGATTTATATATGGACGGAGGAATTATGATGCCATTGACATTTGCAAATGCCGGAGAAGAAAACATAATCAAAAAAGTCGGCGGTAATCCTGAAACAAGAAAGTTTCTTGAAAACCTTGGTTTCGTTGCCGGTGGTGCGGTTACAATTATAAGCGAAATCGGCGGAAATGTAATCGTTAATGTTAAAGATTCAAGAGTTGCTGTTTCAAAGGAAATGGCATGCAAAATTATGGTCTAAACGGAAATAATCAGGATTTTTCCTGCATAAATTTATAGAGAGGAATGACATGTATGGCAACACTTAAAGATGCTAAAATCGGTCAGACTGTAAAGGTTAAAAAGCTTACCGGTGAAGGTGCTGTAAAACGCAGAATTATGGATATGGGTATTACAAAAGGCGTTGAAGTCTTTGTCCGTAAGGTAGCACCGCTTGGTGATCCTATTGAAGTAACAGTTCGTGGATATGAGCTTTCACTTCGCAAGGCTGACGCTGAAATGATTGAAACAGAATAATGTTTCAATTTGTACGCAAGTTAGTCTAAACTAACATAAAAGAGAGGATATTTTATATGGAAATTAAAATTGCACTTGCGGGTAATCCGAACTGCGGTAAAACAACCCTGTTCAATGCCCTCACAGGCTCAAATCAGTTTGTCGGAAACTGGCCGGGTGTAACAGTAGAAAAAAAGGAAGGTAAGCTTAAAGGACATAAAGATGTCGTTATTACTGACCTTCCGGGTGTTTACTCACTTTCACCTTATACGCTTGAAGAAGTGGTTGCAAGAAATTATCTTGTCGGCGAACGTCCGGACGCTATTTTAAACATTATTGATGGTACAAACCTTGAAAGAAACCTTTATCTTACAACTCAGCTTATTGAACTCGGTATTCCGGTTGTTTGTGCTGTAAATATGATGGACGTTGTACGTAAAAATGGTGATAAGATTAACATTGCTCAGCTTTCAAAAGAGCTTGGCTGTAAGGTAGTGGAAATCTCAGCACTTAAAAATGATGGTATCAAGGAGGCTGCTGAAGTAGCTGTTGAAGTTGCAAAGCAGAGTGAACCTTGTGTTCCGAATCATAAGTTCGGTGGCTGTGTTGAACATGCTATCGCACACATTGAAGAAGCAGTTCTTCATGATATTCCGGATGAACAGCAGAGATGGTATGCAATCAAGATCTTTGAAAGAGATGAAAAGGTTCTTGAAATGCTTAATCTCTCTCAGGATAAGCTTGAACATATGGAAAAGGATATTCAGCAGGCTGAAACTGAAATGGACGATGATGCAGAAAGTATTATCACAAATGAACGTTACATATACATTGCATCAGTAATTAAGGGTTGCCTTAAAAAGAAAAACAAGGGCGGTCTTACAACATCTGACAAGATAGACAAGATCGTTACAAACCGTTTCCTTGCACTTCCGATTTTTGCAGTTATTATGTTTGTTGTGTACTATATCTCAGTTACAACAGTCGGAACCTGGGTTACAGACTGGACAAATGATGGTCTTTTCGGTGACGGTTTCCACCTCTTTAACATTGGTGTTTCCGATCATGCAGATGCAGTTGATGCATATGCCTCGGAAAATGTATTCACAGATGAACTTCTTGCTATGGCACAGGCGGCGGCTGATGCAGATGTCGTAGGTGCTGAGGACGTACTCGGAGCAGTTGAAGAAGCTGATTTCGGTGCTTTTGAAGAAGCTTATGGTTCTTACGGTGACAGCCTTGCAGAAGCAGGTTTTAACATGGGTGCTATTGTAGATGAACCTATGGAGGGTGCTCCTGCTGCTGAAGATTACGGCGTATGGGTTCCGGGTGTTCCGGTACTTGCAGAAAGCGGTCTTGACGCTGTAGGCTGTGATGGATGGCTCAAGTCACTTATCCTTGATGGTATTGTTGCAGGTGTGGGTGCGGTTCTTGGTTTCGTTCCACAGATGCTCGTACTCTTTATTCTCCTTGCATTCCTTGAATCATGTGGTTACATGGCAAGAATTGCGTTCGTTATGGACAGAATTTTCAGAAAATTCGGTCTTTCGGGTAAATCTTTCATTCCTATGCTTATCGGTGTAGGCTGTGGCGTTCCGGGTGTTATGGCAAGCCGTACAATCGAAAATGAACGTGACAGACGTATGACAATTATGACAACAACATTTATTCCATGTGGTGCGAAGATGCCTATTGTTGCTCTTATTGCAGGTTCACTCTTCGGCAATGCATGGTGGGTTGCTCCAAGTGCATTCTTCGTGGGCTGTGCCGCAATCGTTATATCAGGTATTATGCTCAAGAAAACAAAAATGTTTGCAGGCGATCCAGCGCCATTCGTAATGGAACTTCCTGCATATCATCTTCCTACAATAAGCAATCTTTTACGTTCAATGTGGGAAAGAGGCTGGTCATTCATCAAGAAAGCCGGTACAATTATCCTTCTTTCAACAATAATTATCTGGGCCGGTTCTTGCTTCGGTAATCTCCCTGATGGTGGATTCGGTTTCAGTACAGAACTTGAAATGGCTGACAGTGTTCTTGGTATGATCGGCAGTGCTATCTGCTGGCTGTTTGCTCCTCTCGGATTCGGTGATCCTACTGCGGCTGTTGCTACTGTAATGGGTCTTGTTGCGAAGGAAGAAGTTGTTGCTGTATTCGGCGTACTCGACTTTATGGGTATGACAAAGCTTGCAGGTTATTCATTCCTCGTGTTCAACCTCCTCTGTGCTCCTTGCTTTGCGGCGATGGGTGCTATCAGACGTGAGATGAATAATCCTAAGTGGACAGGATTTGCTATTGCATATCAGTGTGTATTTGCTTATGCAGTTTCACTTGTTATCTATCAGCTCGGTCTTCTCTTTACAGGTGCTGTAAATGTTATCGGTCTTATTATTGCTCTTGCTGTAATTGCCGCTATCATTTATATGCTTATCAAGCCTTATAAGGAAAGCACAAAGCTTGAAAAAGAAGTTAAAGTAAGCAAAAAAGAAAAAGCAAACGTTTAATAATAAGAACTTGTTCTCATAGAATCTAACGCTTGTATTTTTATCAAATTTTGTGATTACTGCGTTGAAAAATCTTGCCTTACATCAAGTAAGCCTGCGATTTTTCGTCTTGTACTCACAGAAATTGTGATAAAAATCCAAACATCATCTCTATGTGAACAAGTTCTGAGAAATGCCGTACTGTCGGTTGCTTTATGGCAATCGGCAGTATGTTTTTTAGAATGGAGTTTATTATGGCTACTTTTATTATTGCACTTATTGTTTTGGCTGTTGTAATTCTGGCAATATGGCAGCTGCGTAAAGATAAGAAAGCAGGAAAGTCACTGTGTGGTGGTAAGTGTTCAAATTGTCCGAACGGAGGTCTGTGTCATGGCAATGAAAAACACGAATGATCTTACATATTCACAGAAAAAGTATCTCTTTGGAATTTACAAGCTTGCACAGAATGCAAATGTTGTGAAGTCGGCAGATGTTGCAAAAATTGTCGGAGTCAGTAAGGCAAGTACGGCGGCAATGGTTGCAAGACTGTCAGAGGGCGGATATATTAAAAAAGAATATTACGGACAGATAGAGCTTACTGACAGTGGTGTTAAAGCTGCCAATGCCATTTACACAAACTGCATTATTATTAAAAATTTTCTTGAAAGCAATGTCGGAATTGACAGCCGTACTGCTGATACGGATGCAACGGGTATTGTATCACATGTTTCAGAAACAACATCTGAAAAGCTTGTTGAATATATTCTTGGGAGCAATTAAATGGGTAAGGCGTTAATTATCGGTGTTATTATAGCTGTATGTATATTTGCTGTCAGAAGCTATGTGAAAAAACTCAGTCATGGTTGCTGTGGTGCAGGTGGTGACAATGAACGTAAAATTGATACTCAGGGCGTGGATCTTTCTGAGTATAGTAATAAGTATTTGATTGTAATTAACGGAATGACCTGCAAAAACTGTTCGACACGCATTCAGAACAGATTTAACAGGGATGATGGCATTTATGCAAGCGTAAGTCATAGGGACGGTAATGCTCAGATATATTCCAAAAATCCCATCGATGAACTGTTTATAAGACAAATTGTTGTCGGACTTGGTTATTCTGTAAAATCTATAGAGAAAATTAACTGAAAAATATTAAATTAAAATTTCGTGCCGATTAAATCGGCAGGCAAACTTAATTACGACCAAAGTAAGGGGACGCTTTCTCTTGCAAAGCGTCCCCTCTTGAAAAACAGCCCACTGGGCTGTTTTTCAATTCACCCCTCGTAAATGTACCCCAAGGGTACTTCCTTCGGGCGCGCATTAGGCAAGGAGTTTCGCACTCTGCGGAGTGCGACCAAAGGCGCTGCCTTTGGAAACCGCGGCCTTTGAAAAGGCCGGCGAAACTTTTGTGTTTTGTCACGAGATAAGAAT
>JAFQBO010000116.1 GCA_017416665.1 Oscillospiraceae bacterium | reverse complement strand
GGAATGCTGACGGCAGACTGGCTTTTCAGTGTGCCGATTCGCTCAGCATTACGGAAGTTCCTGCTGAAAATAATTATGATAACAGGGATTATCTTATCTATTGCTGGAATGATACCACAGATAAGGGAAAAAGAAAAGTAAAACGCATTCAGGTGTGGGACATTGACAGCGTTCACTATTTCGTTCAGTCAGAAAACGGTGTCGTTACAGAAGATATTTCACAGCCGTCATCCACTCAGCCACATATTGTGCTTTCTGATAAAAGCGGTGATATGTTTTATGACAGTTTCGGATTTATTCCGTTTTTCCGTCTGGACAACAATAAAAGCAGAAGATCGGACTTATGGGTTATCAAGGAACTTATTGATGACTATGATCTGATGGCATCCTCACTTTCCAATAATCTTATTGATTTTGATATGCCGCTTTATGCTGTTACCGGTTTTGAAGGCGACAGTCTTGATGAACTTCAGCAGAATCTTAAATCTAAAAAAATTGTCGGGCTTGAGGAAGGTGGCGGTATTGATGTGAAAACAGTTGATGTACCGTATCAGGCAAGGCAGACTAAACTTCAGCTGGATGAAAAAAATATTTACCGCTTCGGTATGGGACTCAATATTGATGGTCTTAAAGATACTGCAGCTACCACTAATATTGCTATAAAGGCGGCATATTCACTGCTTGACCTTAAATGTTCAAAGCTTGAAATTAAGCTTAAAGCGTTTATGCGTCGTATTGTAAAGCCGGTTATTGCGGAGATTAATCAGATGCACGGTAAAAACTTTTCTGATGATGAAGTGTGGTTCGATTTCAGACATGAAGTTATGTCAAACGTTTACGAAAACGCTCAGATTGAAAAGCTTTCGGCTGAAGAAAATCAGATTAAAATTCAGACGGTTCTTGAGGTATCTGATATTCTTGATGATGAAACACTGGTACGCAGTATCTGTTCCTGTCTTGAGATTGATTATGACAGAGTAAGTGAAAAGATTTCAGAAAAAATGCAGAAAAAAGTTTCTAATGCTCCGATGGAGGAATCGACTGTAAAACGAACTATATCAAAAAACGAGGAAAATAATACAAAAGTTACAGAGGAGATTTTATGATTATTTCGGTAGAAAATCTGCGTGAAATTACAGATATAAATTTGAGTCACGAACAGCTCCTTATGAAGTTGAAGGCTCTTTAACTGTTCATAAGAAATTACACACATAATAATTTTCAGATGAGGGAAATCCGTTCGCAGTCGGAAACTGAAAATAATCTGATTTTAAACCCTCCTGAGCATATCAGCATCGGTGATACCATACAGATTTCAGACAGCCTTCTGAATAATGGTATATACACAGTTACGGATATTTCTGAAAAGGGTATGCTTGTCAGTGAAAGGCTGATTGACTGTAAAAAAAATCTTGTTACAAAGGTTTACTACCCTGATGATGTGGTTGAAGGCGTTGTAAATCTCCTTAAATGGGATATTTACAGCCGTGACAAGACCGGAATTCAGTCGGAAAAGCTTTCAAGACATTCTGTAAGTTACTTCAATCTGGACAGCGAAAACTCTGTTATGGGGTATCCTTATTCTCTTATGGGATTTTTAAAGCCATATATGAAGGCAAGGTTCTGACAATAACCCATCTGTCGGCAAGCCGACATCTCCCCTTTCAGGGGCGACAATCAAGCCTTCCCTGAAAGGGAAGGTGGCACGAAGTGACGATGGGTCAACAAAGAGGTGAATGTAATGATAATCGGAAATACAGTTGCTGAAATTCAGGTGTACAAATCCGAAAAAAACGAAATCGGAGAACTTGTGAAAAAATGGGAAACGATTCAGATTCTTAAAGGTTTTCTCGATCTTATCGGCGGTGACAGTGATTACAACAGCTTTAATGTTAAAACAGAAGAAAGTACTCATGTTTTTATCTGTGAATACACGCCTTTATCTGAGCTGATTACTGCAAGAAGCAGTCGGCTGATTGCAAATGGTAAAAGCTATGACATTATGCTTATTGATAATCCGATGGAGCTTAACTGTCACTATGAAATTTATCTTAAAATGACAGGAGGTGATGCGTATGCTTGAACTTAATTCCTCTCATGTGAAAGCCGTTATCGAAAAGGCAAAAGCTCAGTGGCTTGAGAAAACTGCCGAAATGATGGTTAATTCCGTAAAGCAAAATACGGCTGTCGATACAGGTAAGACCCGTGATGGCTGGCTAAAAATCGTCAGTACAGGCAACGACTTTGCAATAGTTGCAAACCCGCTTGAAAATGCTGTATGGGAGGAGTTCGGAACGGGTGAATATGCGTTGTCGGGAAACGGCAGAAAAGGCGGCTGGGTTTACAAGGGAAAAGATGGCAGGTTTCATTATACCAGAGGTAAACAGCCAAAGCGTCCGTTTCAGAGAGCATACGAAAAAAACAGAGGTGAAGCAGTTTTACTCGCTGAAAAAATATTTAAGGAGGTGCTGAAATGACAGCTCAGGGACTTGCATTTATCAGTAATTCACTTGATGATGCAGGTATTAATTACTCGTTTCAGGAGTGGTCGGGAAATGTTGTATATCCTTATTTTGTAGGTGATTATATTGAAAGCAGTTCTGATGGTGAAAAGGCTGAAACACAGTCACGCTTTATTTTAACGGGTACTACAAACGCTTCTTGGCTTTCACTTGAAAGTCTGAAGGAAAAGATACGTGAGATTTTTCCCGAAACAGGAAAAACGGTTATTTTTCCCAACGGTAATGGTATGGCAGTTATCTACTCGGATGCGGTATGTGTTCCGACAGGTACGGCTGAATTCAAACGTATTCAAATCAATTTTACAGTTAAGGAATGGAGAGTGGATTAATTTTGAAAAACATAATTAAAAATGGTCTGAGGGCAGATTCGGTAAAGAACATGGTTTTTGGTGCAGGTGTTCTGTACAGAAATTTTGCATATGGTACTCACTACAGTGAAACCTTTGACAAATTTCCACAGAACGGCAAGGAATACTACTACATGACAGTTGACGGAGATTATACGCTTCTTGAAACTGGTGTCTTTACAGATGGTACAACCTATTTTGAAAAGTATGAGGGTTATGGCGGTGATAAGATTGGTGCGACAAAGGACGGTACAAAGGTGACTGTTACGCCTGAATACACTGACATTGAAGTTGACGGAGTTCTCGTCAAAATGGAGGGTCTTACCCGAAAGACAGGTGAAAAGGCTGCTATTGAAGCTGTTGTGGTTGACATGTCACCGCAGAATATCATAACTGCCTTAAATGGTGAAATTGATCCGTTCAGTTCCTATGCAGACGGCTCGGATGTCAGTGTTGTGACAAAGTCGGATATTACAGAAGGTG
>JAFQBO010000115.1 GCA_017416665.1 Oscillospiraceae bacterium | reverse complement strand
GATGCGTCGCCCTTTCGCAGTACCCTTATATCAGCATGGTTCATAACCCTTGAAATTGCGTTATCCACAGCAAGATTTGACTGTGAAACGATAAGTGTTTTAAGACCTCGTATTGCATTCTGATAGCATATTTCAGCGATAACAGTCGTTTTTCCCGTACCCGGCGGACCTTGTATAAGATACAGATCCTCAGCATTCAGAGCACCTTCAACGGCAGAAATCTGTTCGGAATTCATAGTCTTTGAAAGCAAATTTTCTTCGTTTAAAAAAACATTTTCACCTACTGTACGGTTTGCCTTTTTCGGATCAAACAGGAATTCCGTAAGGCGTTTGTTTACTGCCTCACCTCTGCAAAGCTTGTCCAGACCAAATTTCATTCTCCTGCATGTAATATCCGACACGCCATCATAAGCAATAAGACGTATTCCCGAAGAAAGCTCCTTCATAATGGAAATAGGATCACTCGCAAAAGGCTTTACAGTAAGGACTTCACCATCAAGACGTTCAGCGTTACCGAATCCCCAGGACGGACGTCCGTTATCCTCAATGAAACCAACCGTCAGACTTCTGACATCAGTTCCCGCTTTAAGGTCGTAAGTATTGATCTCGATTTTACTGTCTTTGAGCGATGCACCTCTGCAAAAGAAAACATGTGATGCCGCCTGAGCCTTTTTCAGAATTGACTCTATGTAGTCGTACCATATAGAAAGACGCTTTTTCACATCATCACTTATGTATGTAAAATCCTCACTTTTCTCCTGCTGAAAATACAGCGTAAACGGTTTGCCCTGTATCTGATTATTATTTACCGAGGTACAGAAAAAGTTATTGCTGTCAAGTCTGCCACAGAGAGTTATTGTCCTGTCATTTATATTAAAGCATAGAAGTATCATCTGACTGTCATTGACAGCTGCTTTTATTTCAAAAGGCTGACCCTCCGGAAACATTATCAGAGGTATTTCGTATTTTGAAACGCCGTTAAGAGTACTGAAATCCTTCAGTTCATCAACTGCTCTTGGTGACATGGTAAGATTTAATTTTAATATCTGATTATCCGACAATTTTCAGCACCTCCGCATAAGTATACACATTAGAGCGTGTTCACATTAAAACCAAACACGCATATTTTTGCAAATTTCGTCAACTTCTGCGTTGAAAATTCTTGCAATACGCTAGTATTCCTGCAAATTTTCGCCTTGAATTTGACGAAATTATGCTTAAAAATCTGCATATTCATTTTATGTGAACACGCTCTAGTTCTCCGAGTCCTTCCACAAAAATTTCAACGATCATTTCTATAATATCGTCCATAGCATTCTCCTTTATATATGATAAAAAAGCAAACAGGATAATATCTGTTTGCTTCAGACTGTAGAAAAACCTCAAATTTAATTTTCGTGCCGATTAAATCGGCAGGCAAATTTGAATACGACCAAAGTAAGGGGACGCTTTTTCTTGCAAAGCGTCCCCTCTTGAAAAACAGCCCACTGGGCTGTTTTTCAATTCACCCCTCGTAAATG
>JAFQBO010000114.1 GCA_017416665.1 Oscillospiraceae bacterium | reverse complement strand
CTGATATTCTTCACAGGATACACCGTCACCATTAATTGTGTACTGAACATCAGCTTTTTCTACACCACTACAATTATTAAAAAAACTTATTTCCTTTTCAAACAAATCATACTTTCCAAGCCTGTAATATGCTGTATACTCATATCCCTGATGTAAATCATAAGTATACATCAGATTATTTGTCGGCGAATATCCTACACCTCCGTAAGCACCGTATTCACCCAATGCTTTTACAGTATTGTCAAAGGTATAGATATAACACTGAGCATTACGGATGCTGTCTCTTGAAATAAACAGTTCGGGACTGCCATCACCTGTAATATCGCAAACAGAAAAACCACCGTACTGAGTTATGAAATCAGTTTCAGACAAGCTGTAAAGCAACTCAGCATATGCCTCTTTCCAATCGGAATAATATGTAAGTGCAAAATCAATAAAAGACTCTGTGAGTGGAAAATCATGTCCAAGATCTTTTCTATACTCACCAACAGGCTCTTGTTTTGCCGAATTATATTCTTCCTGAGTAACCTCTGTATCATTTATTTTATACACTTTTTCCTGAGTTCCACCTGAATTGTCATAGCAGATTATATGCTCATTAAGAGAATTATTCTCCATAGAATAATATTCTACATATGTTTCTCCCTGCCCTGTATAGCCGCTGACTAAGTACTTCGTATCGGGATAATAAAACACACCTCCGTTAGAGCCATACTCACCCAAAAATTTCACATTCTGATCGTAGGTATAAATATGACACCCTGCCGCATGACAAATATCCTCCGAAATAAAAAGCTCCGGAATCATGTCATCATTCATGTCGTATAGTGAAAATGCAGAATCCTTGCTGTAATATTCCGAATTCATAAAACCGTTCAGTATTTCCATGTATGCAGAATAATATTTATTTTCAGTTTCAGCCTGCTCTGTAATTATTTCTGTAGTTTCCATAACAGAACTGCTTTCGATATTTTCCTTTTCGCATCCTGCAAGCGTTACGGTAATGCATAAAATCAGTAATAATTTTTTCATAAAATTCGTCTTGTCACGCCTCATATTTTTCCGAGTAGTTCTTTAAGTTTTTCATATCTGAGACGTTTTTCTTCTTTTGCGAAATGAACTTCTCTGAACTGTTCAGGATTATTTTCATAACAAAGCTTTTCATCACCGAACTGTTCGCTTGTGAGATCAAAAACACAGCTTCCCACAACATTATAGCAGTGATAATTTCCATCAGGACGCAGAATGCCGTAAACCTTTCCGCCGAAAATATCCTGTGCAAGAAACGCCGTAATAGAACACTGTCCAAGAGTCGGATTTTCACTGCTCCATTTGTCACGCATTCTCGGTGCACAGCTGTCTGCCGACCACAGCTTCAAAAGTGCATCATAAAGATCCTTTGGTGTTCTCACAGACGGATATTCGTTTGTTACCGCTAAAACGTCAGCCTTTTCATTTCCGTAAAAATTGTATTTTTTCATAATCATACTCCTATTAAATCATTATAATATTATATTAACATATTTTTTAAATTCTGACAACCCCGATTTTACGAATATTGTAATTCCAATGTCATAAGCACAGATACAGATTGTAGAAAAATCCAAAGAACAAGCGAAAAATAAATTTTGTAGGGGTCGATGCCCACATCGACCCGCAAACAAACAATATAATTAACGGGACTTCGAGACGCCGTCCCTACATTTAGAACCTGTCTTCACAAGCGTATACACCTGTCTTTTTGATAAATTTTGTCACTAACTTTGTTGAAAAAATCTTGCCGTACGTCAAGTACGCCTGCGATTTTTCGCCTTGTTATTGACAAAATTATATTCAAAAATCCAAATATATTTCTTGTGAAGACAGGTTCTTACAGTACATAATTACGACTTTTTCAACAAAACAAGAAGGACGATAATAAAATCGTCCTTCAAAAAATTTATGGAAAAAGATATGTGCTACAGCTTATTATAACTTTCCCTTAGCGAGAGCCGCAGCAATAGCCGCCGCATCTCTTACAGTAACCTTTCCGTCACCATTAAAGTCAGCACTTGCCGGCAGTGTATCTTCCTTTTTCTTTGCAAGAGCCGCAGCGATAGCCGCCGCATCTCTTACAGTCACCTTACCATCGCCGTTTGCGTCACCGGCAGGGTTATCGGCACCTGTAAGCTTATAAACACCGACCTTACCATCTGTAGTCTTAACATATACAAGCTGACATGTTTCAGATACAGCATTTGTTTTTGAACTGAATTCATCCTTTAAAATATCATGCAGTTCAGGATTTACATAAGTCAGGTTAATGTCCGAAGGTCTGTATGAAAGAATTTCGAAATATTCCACCGGAATAATCACATCATTATTTTCTGAAACAACACCTGAGAGCCCGTCCTTTTCAACAAAATACAAACTGCCCTGCTTATGTGCTGAATCATAGCCGTTTGTCTTTGCAAAATCATTCAGAACATCATCCGGTGTTATTGTCATATACTTAGGCTTTCCATTAACAAGCTTGCACATATGAATACCGTAATCATCCATGAGTACTGTTTTTAAAGCATATGGAGTATAACTGCTTCTTGTACTCTGAACCTTTACACCATCTTCAGGAATATTGTTGTAAGGTTCAACAATAACATTACCATCAATATCAATTACACCCGTTTTGTATATTTCATTTTGTTTATATTCCTGACCGTAAATACTACGCACATAGCATGTATTGGATTCAGGAGTTTCAACAATGCTCAAACCGTCTTCTGTAAAGTCATTGAATAAGTCAAACTGAGGTTTGATAATTTCCTTTCCTTCACCATCATATACGCCCCACAAACCGTTTACAAGAGCAAGATAGCTGTTTTCTCCTGTTTTCTTAGCCACAGTCATGTTATTTGCATTTATGTATCCTTCAGCAAGTTCCTTAACAGACAATGTAATATTACTTCTGTCTTTTCCTTCAGTTTTTGAATCTGCACTAATCCTGAAAGAAGTATCTCCCTCAGTGAAATCAGCATTCATTGTAATATATAAATTATCAACCGGCTTAACAACTTCTGTACCGTTTATATCGATAATTCCATAGAAATTGTCATATTCCTCACCTGACCAGAGATCATCACTTTCAGTATTTTCAGCATATTTTACTACCTGTGCATAACCGTCAACAAAATATGAAACTTCATCATATTTACCTGTCTGCTGATATTTGATTTCATCATTTTCAATGTTGTAAACAATTGTTGATGT
>JAFQBO010000113.1 GCA_017416665.1 Oscillospiraceae bacterium | reverse complement strand
TTCAAATTCAGCTTACAGCACCAACGGCGTTGCCGGTATGGTATCGGGTATTGATACTGAAAGCGTTGTTCAGAGTATGCTTTCAAACATTCAGAATAAGATAGATAAACAGAATCAGAAAAAACAGCAGCTTGAATGGAAACAGGAAATGTACAGAAGCGTAATTACTGACATCAATGATTTCCAGTCAAAGTATCTTAACATTACTTCATCTTCTTGTATCAGACTTGAATCATTCTATGATACAATGAAAACTTCTTCATCAAACACAGCTGCGGCTACTGTTACAGCAGGAAGCAATGCTGTGGACAGTAATTTCAGTATGCAGGTTGCAAGACTTGCTACAAGTTCATCTGTAACTTCGGCTAAGGTTGGTACAGGTGAGGTTTCAACTTCAACTGCCAAGGCAGACAATTTTGAATATGACAGATCTGTCAATATTAAAATTGGTGATAAGGAAATAAATGATATTGACCTTAAGGGTGCAACAGATGATGACATCGTTTCAATAATAAATAACGCAGTCGGTGAAAATATTGTTTCAAGAACAGATTCTGTTGTATGTACAGATTCAGATGGAAAAACTCTTAAGCAGAAGTTTTTCTCAGGCGGTACAGAATATACAGGTAATGTAAGAATTACAACAAATACAACCTATAAGGATGCTGACGGCAATGCTCTTACATACGATAAGGATGCCGGAAAGTATTATAAATCTGATAATTCAGAATATACAGGTGAAGTTACAAAGGACACAAAAGCTACCTATACAGATGAAAACGGTAATGCTCTTGATGTAAAATACTATAAGTCAGATGATACTGAATATACAGGTGATGTAAAAACATCTGAAAATGTTACTAAAACTCTTACATTCAAGGCATCCAAGGAAATTGAAATTTCAGGTTCATCAGCAGGTATGGCTATTTTAGGTTTCAGTGGCACATCTGTTAAGAGTACTGCCTCAAAGGATGCTGACGGAAAAGAAATCGCTGACAGCTTTGAGCTCAAATCAGCAGGCTTTAACGAAAACTTTGCTCAGACCGGTAAGGTTAATGGTACAGTTGATATTACTCTTGATGGTGTTAAAAAGTCATTTTCAATTGCTGAAGGCGAGGGTATGGAAGACCTTAAAAAGAAGGTTCAGGATGCTTTTGGTACTTCGGTTCAGTTCAATAAGGATGCAAATGGCTGGAATATTTCCGTTGAAGGTACAGGCAGACAGCTTAAGGTTTCAGCAAATGCTGATACTATGGAAGCCATCGGTTTTGAAAAGGGTACATCAGCAGTTTCAAATCAGCTCCTCAGAAGTGATACAATTGAAAAGCTTGGCATAGGCGATGCTGATGACAAGGATACAAAGTATACTTTTAACATCAATGGTAAGGACATCGAATATACTGCGGCTGATACTGTTTCATCAATTATGAATAAAATTAATACCAGTGACGCTGGCGTTACAATGTCATATGATGAACTCAGCGATACATTTAAGATTGCTTCAAGTTCGACAGGTGAAGGCTATAGTATCAATATTACAGGCGATGATGAAGGTCTTTTCTCAAAGCTTGGTTTCACAACAGATGCTTCAGGTGCACTTGACAGTTCTACTGTAAAAGCAGGTAAAAACGCTGTTGTAAATATTAATGGCGTAACTATTGAACGTGCCAGCAATACATTCTCATATAACGGTCTTGATATTACTCTCAATGCAACCACAGGCAGCTATGAAACTGATGCAAATGGTGATTTCGTTGAAAACACTGATGGAACAGGTACACTTAAAACTGTAGATGGTACAGCAGATAACAAGACAACTGTTACAACTTCAAGAAATATTGATAAGATTGTAGATAATCTTAAGGCGTTTGTTGATGATTATAACAAGCTTATTGAAAAGTTTAATGGTTACATTCATGAAGATGCGTCATATAAGGATTATGCTCCTTTAACTGATGCACAGAAAAAGGAAATGAGTGAAAAGGAAATCGAACTCTGGGAAGAAAAGGCGAAAGAAGGTCTTCTCAGAAACGACAAGGAAATTTCATCATTCCTCAGTGATATGCGTTCAGCGCTCTATTCAAAAACCGGTTCTTCACTGGGTGTACTTGCTAATATCGGTATCAACTCAAGCTCACAGTGGTCAGATTACGGTAAACTTTCTATTGATGAAGATCAGCTCAGAAATGCTCTTCAGACTGATGCACAGGCGGTAAAGGATATGTTTGTAGGCGAGAACGGCGTAGCAACAAAGCTTAATAATATTTGCAAGGAAACTGCAAATACAAGCTCAGGTTCTCCTGGTTCACTTGTTACTATTGCCGGTGTTAAGGGTAAGGCAACAGAAGAAGACAATAATATCAAGGATCAGCTTGATGCAATTGCTGAAAAACTCAAGAGCCTTAACAGAATTTACGAAGCAAGAAAAGAACGTTACTGGGCTCAGTTCAACGCAATGGAAACAGCGCTTGCCAACATGAATGCACAAAGTGATACCTTAGCATCATATCTGGGTTATTAATAAGCATTTTTAATCAGGATATAGGAGGGTAAAATGGCATCTACAAATCCATACGAACAATATAAAAAACAGTCTATTATGACAATGACTCAGGGAGAACTTGTTGTACAGCTTTTTGAAGGCTGTTCAAAAAAGCTCAATGCGGCTGTTTTCTATTTCGAAAATGAAAAAATTGAAAAGGCTGAAGAAGAGCTTTACAAGGCACAGCGTATTGTGAACTATCTCAATGCATCACTTGACAGATCTGTACCAATTTCACGTGAACTTTCCAACTTTTATGATTTCTTTATAAGAATGATTGTTAAGGCAAAGGTTAAGTCAAATGGTGAAGTTTTAAAAGATGTAATTCCATTAATTGACACTCTTGGCGATTCGTTCCGAGAGGCTGAAAAAATAATTCACAAAAAATAATAAAACTAAGGGACTGCTTTGGCAGTCCCTTCAGACTGTAGAAAAACCTCAAAATTAATTTTCGTGCCGATTAAATCGGCAGGCAAACAAAAGTACAACCAAAGTAAGGGGACGCTTTCTCTTGCAAAGCGTCCCCTCTTGAAAAACAGC
>JAFQBO010000112.1 GCA_017416665.1 Oscillospiraceae bacterium | reverse complement strand
TAAAAACACAGCTTAATGTTGAAGCAGGAGTTGATACAGCCGGTGCAGTATTTACCCTGGCTACAGTAGGTAAAGACATAAATGACATTAAAGATACTCATAAGAAAATATCTCATGCTGAAAATACAGGCGATACAACAGAAGCAGAGCGTTTGAAGGCTGAAGTTGTTCAACAATATACAGAGCTTCTTGGGAAACTTGTTAATCTTGGTGCTAAAATAGCAGTGATTGTTAATAAATTTCAGGTTTCAGCAGGAACAGAAGCTTTATCAGCCATAAAATCGGTTACAGATGTTGCAAGTAATATTGGAAATGTGGTTACTATAGTTACAGGATGTGTCGGAATAATTACAAATGCAATTAAGGGTGCTGGCTATAGGCATGATGAAGAGAACGCAAGAAATGCAGCTAACAGTATTTCTAAAATGAACAATATTGATGAAAAAATGAAGAAAAAGGCATTGATTACAATGAACACTGCCAAACGAACAGCAAACGCCAATAAAATAAATTCAGGAATAGATTCAATAGCGAGTGCTACCAAAGCAGTAGGCGGTGCAGTTGCATTTATACCTGGTGTCGGAGCAGTTGCCACAGCTATAGGATTGGCGGCAACTTTAGGAAGTATGCTGAGCAAAATGATTGTATCAAAGGTATTTAAAAATAAGGCGGCAAATGATGCATGGGCAACACTTCTTGGTTATGGAGATGGTAATGAATTTAAAGCGGCAAAAGAAAAAATCGGCTGTGCACTTCATAGAGACGGACCATTTGATGACATTATACGTCGTCAGACAGGTGTAGCATCAGCCAATCATTTTGTAGATGCCTTGAATATCACAAACGCTATTGATATATATACTTCAGCACATGCATACCAGAAGGCGGATAAAAATACCAAGCCACTTATCAGAACAACTTTGACAGGTCTTGGCTATTCGAATAAAAGTAAATATAAAAATATACAGCTTACTGATATACTTAAAAAGGTCGGTTTTGAAGGTGATTGGAAGGGAACACTTCGTAAAAGCCTCACCGACTCCATTAACACAAATATTATGGATGAAATGAACAGAGGTGCACACAATAAGGCATTGTCAGGCGTATATGATCAAAAACGTAAGGCTTAATTTAAATTATAGGAGGAAAAAATGAACAGTGATAAAACATTTTTTTTGGAACAAATGAAAGAGATTATTCAGACAAAATACGAAGTGTTTATAGAACATGGAATTTTAAGCTTTGTTATGCCTGAAATAGGAATAAGTCAGAGTGAAATTTTTGGTAACTTACTGTTTTTTAACGAAGATTGTGGAATACCTAATAAATCAACAGGCATGCTCCAGATTTTCATAACAGTAGGAAAGTACAATAGGGCTAATAAAAAAGCTCTTTCAGAAAGAATTGTTGAACTTAACAGTCAGATTGTAATCGGACATTTTTCACTTGTCGAAGAACCGGAACATATATGTTATCGTTATACTGTTCCGGTAATGGATCTGAATGACAGATTATATCTTGAACTTGCATCACTTTCACTTGACAAAATGATTGCGATTTTAAATGGCGTATTTAATTATCTTCTTATAATTGCAGATGACGTCAATGAAATTACGTTTGAAAATTATATTGAAGAAATGAAAAATCTTGAAGAAGTCATGAAAGATCCTGAAGCAGTAAATGAAATTTTAAGTAATATGAGTGATGAATAACCGAATTGATTTACTGAATATAATTTCAGTTATTATGCTTTGTCGTCTGGAACGCTTTGTATCAGATAATGTTTCGGAGTGTTCCAGTGACAAGCTGTCAGAACTTGTCAAAAAATTCGGTTCAATACCGGCATCGGCACTTGAAATGTATCTTGAAGATGATACCGGAAAAATGACAGATGAACGCAGACGGTTTGTCGGACTTGTAAGTAAATTTCCCGAAAACTGCCATGCAGTGGCATCAACCTTTCTTGAACTCATCATATTCAGGGCGGTTTTTCCGAATGCGGCAAGCATAATGAAGGAGTATCAGCTGACCGTATCAATACAGCTTGCACATCAGCTTGAAACCGGATTGCCGTGTACGCCTGAAATTGCAGCGGACATTTACAATACAGCAAAACTTCTTATTATGCCGAAAGAGTCTGATGTGTGGTATGCTGACAGCGAATGGGAAAACGACAATCGTTTCATAAGTTATATTGCAGGTGACAACAGAATCTTTTCTGATATTGAAAGTATGTGTACAGTCTTCGGAAAGGAAAGTCCGCTTTCGCCAAGATACCTTTCGGATGAGCCTGTCAGAACAGCTGAACAGATCATAAACCGAAACAAAGCTTTTGTAATGACGCTGAAAGGTGAAGAGGGAAGCGGTAAAAGATTTCTTCTCAGGCATGCGGCGAGAAATTGCGGAAGAGCAGTACTGTTTGCGGATTTTTCGGCGTTTTTGAATCAGTCACCCGACAATTCCATGAAAAAGCTTGAACAGATAAGGCGTGAGTGTATACTGTACAATTACATTTTGTGCTGGCACACCATTGAAGAAAAAAGTTTTGAACATAACTGGAAACGCAGTGATTTTGCAAGATGCTGTATCACTTTTTTTGTAAAATATGGTATAAGCGTTTGTTACTGTACAGACAACAATCTGGATTTTTCAGGGTATATGCATTGTACGCAGTACACAGTCAAAATACCTGCACTGAACGAAGAAGACCGAAAGCTTTTGTGGTATAATCTTTGCAGGGAATATGATGTGGACATTGATCATGAATTTTTTTCAATGCGATACAAGCTTTCATGCCGTCAGACAGCAATGGTTTTTCAGCGATATTCAGCAGAACGTACAGATATCGGTACATCACCTGCCGAAAAAATCAGGCAGATATGCGGGGACATGGCAAATCCATCAGAGAAGCTTTTCAAAAAGCTCACTCCGGGATATAAAATGTCTGATCTGAAACTGCCTGAGTCTGAAAAAAATACAATTTACGAAATATGTGCAAATTTCCGTTATCATTTCAAAATATATTCCGAATGGAACAT
>JAFQBO010000111.1 GCA_017416665.1 Oscillospiraceae bacterium | reverse complement strand
ATGTAAATCTTACTGATAACGAATGTAAATTTATCAGATACAACAAGTCTGAAAGTAATAATGAAATCCACACAAAAAATTACGAACAGTTCATTTTTGCAAATGCCGAGCTTATTCCCAACAATAATCACAGAATGGATTTCCTGGAAATGTTCAACAGAAATAACCTTCTTAATCTTTTTAGTCTGGGAATAACACAAAAGTCAATCAGATACAAAATCGTGACTGAGGATAATCAGCAGTGCTGGATTGAGACACATGCTATGCTTGTCGACAATTCCGACAGCAAAGTTGTGTTTGCTTTTATTTCAAAGGACATTACTACTGAAATGGCTCAGATTGAACATCTGGGACTTCTTATGAAAAAGGAAAAAATATATAAGAATGTCATAAACAGCGATGCCGCCGGTTACTTTGAAGTAAATCTCTCCAGAGATGTTATTATGGGCAAAATTTACGACTACTATCAGTCGCCTGATGCTCCTAAGGAAGTTGATCCGAAACTCGGTTTCCCTGTTCCTTACTCAAAATTCATGCAGTGGTCACTTAGCAATGTGTTCAAGTCAAATGTCAGAAGTTATATACTGAATACTGATAAAGAATATCTTATTTCAATGTTCCAGACAGGTAAGCACACACACAGCGTAAATTTCTGGACATACAGCAAAAGCGGACAGATGCACTACTTCAAACAGATTTACTACATGTCCCGTGACGAAAAAACAGGCGATATTATAGCTCTCTGTATCCTTAAAAACGAAAAAGGCTCACAGAAAAAAGAGGCTGAACTTAAACGTGACAACGAAATCATCTCTGTTCTTTCAGATGAATACACAACCATTTTCTATGTTGACATTGAAAACAAAGTTGTTCTGCCCTACAGAATAACTCCTGAATTCAAAAATCTTTTCAGAATTTATCATCTTGACAATAAAAACTACAGCGAAATTATTCAGTGCTACATAGATAACCTCGTTATAGAAGATGACAGAGAAAACGTCAGACGTGCCACTTCAGTTGATAACATCAGAAAACAGCTTTACAGCAAAAAGAATTACACTGTTGCATACCGTTCGCTCAGTATCGGCGTTTCAAGATTCTTTGAAATGAAATTCGCAAAATTCAGTTCCGGAACGGCGTTCGATTCATTTGTTCTCGGCTTCACAAACAAGGACGAACAGTTCAGACGTGAAAAAGAACGTCAGGGACGTATGATTCAGAATAACGAAATCATTTCTGTTCTTGCAAGAGAATATGAATTCGTATTCTATATTGACCTGGAAACAGATACATACACTCCGTACAACCTTACCGGTATGACAGGTCAGATTATAGCAAAATATATGCGTATGGGACACAAATACTCCCAGATTAAGGAAATGTATATCAACAACTGGGTTATTGAGGACGATCGTGAAAGAATGCGTAAAGAAGCTGATATTTCCTATATAAAGGCTCAGCTATTTGATAAGAAGTCGTTCAAAAACATTTTTCGTGGATATACAAGCAATCTTGATGTACACTATTACGAAATGCATGTTATTAAGGTTGATGAAAAAAATATCCCTACTTCAATAGTTCTGGGTATCGCTGATAAAAATGACGAAATCCGTCGTCAGAATGAGTATAATCAACAGCTTAAAGAAGCCAGGGACAAGGCTGAAGATGCAAACAAGGCAAAGAGTACATTCCTGTTTAACATGTCTCACGACATCCGTACTCCGATGAACGCAATTTTGGGCTTTACGTCAATGGCAAAAAAATATATTGATGATCCCGAAAAGATAAATGAATGTCTTGAAAAAGTAGAAATTTCGGGAAATCATCTGCTGTCACTTATCAATGACGTGCTTGACATGGCAAGAATTGAAAGCAATAAGATTATTATTGAAGAAACACCGAATAATCTGCGTGAAAATATGGAACAGCTTGTAGAAATTCTTCGTTCCAATGCACAGGAAAAGGATCTTACACTTCTGCTTGAAATCAAAAATCTTGTCAATGAAGATATTTATGCTGATGCACTCAGACTTAACCGTGTTATCATGAACATCATGAGCAACTCGCTTAAATATACCAAACCGGGCGGTACTATCACTGTTACGGTTCAGCAGCTTGAGTCTGATAAAGAAGGCTACGGCAAATACGATCTTATCTTCAGTGATACCGGTATCGGCATGAGCAAGCAGTTCCTTGAAACAATCTTTGATGCATTTACCCGTGAAAAGACATCTACCGTCAGCGGTATTCAGGGAACAGGTCTTGGCATGGCAATCACTAAAAATTTCATCGAGCTTATGGGCGGTACGATTGAGATTGACAGTGCTCTCGGACTTGGAACAACTGTTACATGTCACATGTATTTCAGACTACAGACCAAAGAAATCGACAATGAAAGTACTGATGACATCGAAGAAGATCTCGATTTCAGCAACGTGCGTATACTTCTTGTTGAGGACAATGACCTTAACCGTGAAATAGCCAAAGACATACTTGAAGATGTCGGCATTGAAATTGAGGAGGCAACTGACGGTTCTGTCGCTGTTGACATGATAACGGCAAATCCTGCGGGATATTACGACCTTGTCTTTATGGACATTCAGATGCCTTACATGGACGGCTATAAAGCAACGCAGGCTATCAGAAACCTGCCTGACAAGGAGGCTGCATCTGTTCCGATAATCGCTATGACTGCAAACGCCTTTGAAGAAGACAAGAAAAAAGCGTATGAATCAGGTATGAACGGACATCTTGCCAAACCACTTAATATTCACGAATTATTCAAAGCAATTTATAAACACTGTAAAAAATAATAAACTAATTAATAATACATTTTTAGTGTATAAAATATATTTAGCTGTTAAACACAGCGGATTGGAGTTTTTATTATGTATAATCAGGACGAATTAAGAGCTATTGGTATAAACCTTGATGAGGCACTTGAAAGATTTATGGGTAAACAGAGTCTTTATGATAAAATGCTGAAAAAATTACCTAAGGCAATCGAACAGTATGAGGTGCTTGAACATTTCATTACAGGCGACTACGAAAAGGCTGTTGCAAACGCACACACTCTCAAGGGTGCAACAGGCAATCTTTCTGTTACACCACTCTTTGAGGCATATACAGAAATCGTCGATAATTTAAGAGCAAATAACCCTGCAAAGGCTCAGGAAATTCTCGAAAATATTCTTCCTGTTCAGGCAAGAATCGTTGAATATATTGAAGAAAATGCAGACTAATATTGTTAAGGAGAAAAACATATGGCTGGAAATCAAAAAAGATTAATGATTGTTGATGACTCTGAAATCGATCGTGAAATACTCGAGGAAATTCTTAAGGACGATTTTTCTGTTGTCAAGGTTTCAAGCGGTTTTGCGGCAATGGAAATGCTTGTAAACAAATCTGAAAAGTTAGACGGTCTGCTTCTTGATGTTTCAATGCCTGTAATGGACGGATTTATGGTTCTTCAGATGATGGAGGAAAACAATATAACCGATATTCCTGTTTTCATGATTACTGCTGAAGGTACTAAGGACAACATTATCAAGGCGGCTCGTTACAATGTAAAAAACTTTATTGTAAAGCCGTTTGATTCAAAGGAAGTTTTACAGAGACTGCGTACTTTCTTCAATATTGCAGCGGCTCCTGTAACACCAAATGCACAGGATTCCGGTGAATATCGTCAGGATGCATACTCAGATATGCAGACATATATCCGTACACTTCAGAAGGTTTACATCGGTTATCTTAAAAATAACGGCAGAGACTATTCACACTATGAACGTGTTACAAACCTTGTAAAAATTCTGATGAGCCAGTATGTAATTACAGAAAAGCTTCGTGACATCAACAATGACAACATTGATGTTATCAGTAAAGCATCATTCTTTATTGATATTGGTGAAATGACCATTCCTGATAAAATCGTTGCCATGGACAACCGTTCAATGAACGATGAGTCTACATACCGTAAACATACAGAGCTTGGCGGTAAAATTATCAGTATGAACCGTTCTTCATCATGCAGATACTTTGTGCGTGTATGCTCTGATATGTGCATACACCATCACGAACGCTATAACGGTACAGGCTATCCTCACGGACTTAAATATCAGGAAAATTCAGATATTACACAGATTGTAAGAATTGCTGATTTGTTTGACAGCATCTTCTTCTCATTCCCTACACAGGGTGATGAACAGTTTGACACGGCAATCAGCCAGATTGCTGCCGATGAAGGTTCATGTAAACCGACACTCGTTAATCTTACTCGAAACTGTAAGGCAAACATTATGATTTACTATAAAAAACTTGCTATTACTTCAAAAATCAGAATGTAAAAACAAAAAGGACTGCGTTTGCAGTCCTTTCAGTTTGTCGAAAAACCTAAAATTAAAATTTCGTGCCGATTAAATCGGCAGGCAAACTTGAGTACGACCAAAGTAAGGGGACGCTTTCTCTTGCAAAGCGTCCCCTCTTGAAAAACAGCCCACTGGGCTGTTTTTCAATTCACCCCTCGT
>JAFQBO010000110.1 GCA_017416665.1 Oscillospiraceae bacterium | reverse complement strand
CTCATAAAATAAACCGCTTTACCTAAAATTCTGATTTCATTAAGTTCTTCATTTACATAAACCCAAGGCTCATATTTCGGGTTCTCCGCCTGAAGTACGAGCTTATTTTTTTCGGGATAATAATACACACGCTTGAGTGTTGCCTCATCATCAATTATAACCGCCGCAATTTCACCGTTCTCCACCATAGGCATTTCCCTGATAAAAACAATGTCACCATCCTGAATGCGTGCATTTATCATGCTGTCACCCTTTGCCGTAAGACAAAAGTCCGCATCAATATCCATATCAGCCATAACAAAGCTTTCCCTGTCTTCCTCAGCAAAAATCGGCTGTCCGCAGGCTATTTCACCCAGAAGCGGAAACTTTTTCAGCTTTATCGGTCTGATATTGTCAAACTTCGACATCAGCGACTCAAGAGAATCCGTCTGTTCCGGAATATTTTCCCAGCCCATAAGATAAGACGGCGTAACATCAAGTATTTCCGCAAGTTTTTCAATAATTTTTTTCGGAATATCTCTTTCACTTGCCTCCATTTTATTCACAGACGACCTTGACTTATAGCCCAGAAGATTTGCAAGCTCTGTCTGTGAATAACCTTTTTTCTCCCGTGCCTTTTTTATTCTTTCGCCTGTTGTCATATGTGTCACCACCTGTCACAAATTTTTATATAATTTATTTTTTTATATTATATCACAATGTAGCCGTTCAAGTCAACATAAATAGTATAAACAAGTATTTATTTGTTATAAGTTGACAAGTACGGCTACAATTTTTGTGCACATTTATTTAAATATTACTGTTGACATTTTCGTCTACATATGATAATATTATTATTACAGTAGACATATACGACAACAAAAAGGAGGTACGCATATTGAAAGATGTCTGCATTTACGACTACGATGATCAATGCTGTCATGAATGTCCCGGTTGTCCGAAAGCCGTATCAGATGAATACGAACCGGAATATTATGCTGACGATTATCATGAACAAGAGACACAATGACAACAAGGAGGATTTATGACACAGAAACAGGCTGAAAAAATCAAATGGCTCAACAGACTCAGCTTCATCAGTATAAAACTCGATTCGCTTACATCTCTTAAAAAAACGGATCAGAAAAATTCAGTCGGATTTATTGAAAATATGCCCGAATGCGATAATCCGCAGTTAAAGGAGACATGTCGCAGAATTGCTGAATATCAGACAAGGAAAACCACAGAAAAATACATTGAAATACTGAATCTTTACAATCAGCTGCGTGACGAAATTGAAAATGCCATTGAAAAAATTCCCGACACGCAATACCAGTCACTTCTCATTTCACATTACATAGAAAACAAGTCATGGGCAAAAATCGCCCAGGAAAACTTTTTCAGTGTACGCACTGTCAAGTACCAACACCTTAAAGCCATCGACCTTCTTGAAATCAGCTGAGTTCGATAATCTCCTCAAACATTTCATCATTGTCATTTTTGAGTTTTTCTATCTCACTGCATTTTGAATTCATCAGCTCAAAGTCGGAGTAAATTTCCTCTTTCGTGATTTCCTCCTGAAGCACTGCAAGACGTTCCTCGTTCTGCTCGATAAGCTCCTCAAGCTCCTTTACTCTCGCACGCCTTCTTGCTTCTTCCGCACGCTGTTCCTTTGACTTGTATGCACGGGCATTCTTTTCCTGTGCGAGAGCCTGTGCCTTTGCCTGTTTTTCGGCATCAATAGCCTGCTGGAGTTCCTGTTCACGTTTTCTTGTAATGTCAAGGTAATAGTCAAAATTGCCCATGAACATTTCAGTGCCGTCAGAACGTATCTCAAGAATTTTTTCGGAAATTCTGTTAAGCAGGTATCTGTCGTGCGAGACAAATATCACTGTACCGTCAAACTCGTCAAGAGCCTGTTCAACAGCTTCCTTTGAAGCAAGGTCAAGATGGTTTGTCGGTTCGTCCAGTATAAGTACATTGCCCTTTTCAAGCATCATAAGTGCAAAGCATACCTTCGCACGTTCACCACCGCTTATTACTCCCGTCTCACGGAAAACGTTTTCGCCCTTGATTCCGACACTTCCAAGCAGTGAACGTATATCAAGATCGGTAAGTATCGGGTAATGCTTGTGGAGTTCATCAATGACGGTATTATGAGGATCAAGGTTGGTGCTTTCCTGTTCGAAATAGGAAATTTTTACGTTTGCCGCCCATCTGATTTTTCCGTTATGCGGAAGAAGTCCCTGAAGAATTTTAAGAAAAGTTGACTTTCCTATGCCGTTTTCACCGATAATGCCAAGCTTTTCACCACGCTTGAGTTCAAACGTGATATTTTCAGCGAGTACCTTTCTGCCACTTCCCTCTCCTACCGAAATATCAGCATCCTTAACATCAAGAATGTCAAAAGGCGGAGTAACCTTATACTCAAAATGCAGGTTCGGCTGATTTACAACCTCCATCGGCTTTTCAACGATTTCCATACGGTCAAGTGCCTTTTCACGGCTTTTTGCACTTGCCGCCGTTGAGGCTCTTGCCTTGTTTCGTGCGATATAGTCTTCAAGCTTTGCAATTTCCCTCTGCTGTGCATCATACTCCCTCTGACGGCGTTTTACGTCATCTTTTTTAAGAGTTGTAAAAGCGGTATAATTGCCCTTATAGCGTGTGAGTGTGCCAAGCTCGATTTCACACACAGACGTAACAACTCTGTCAAGGAAGTATCTGTCATGTGATACTATCAGTAATGCACCCTTGTAATCTCTCAGATAATCTTCGAGCCACAGCACTGTTTTGAAATCAAGATGGTTTGTCGGTTCATCAAGAATAAGCAGGTTAGGTTCTTCAAGCAGGAGTTTTGCAATCGCAAGACGTGTTTTTTCACCACCGCTGAATCCGTTTATAACACGGTCGTACTCCTTTTCCGTAAATCCCATACCGTTAAGAATTGTCTTTATCTTAACCTTGATATTGTAGCCGTCGTTTGCTTCGTAGTACGCCGCAAGACGTGAATATTCCTCGGAAACTTCCGCACTTACATCAGATGTTTCATTCATCTGTTTTTCAAGTACCTTCATTCGTTCCATCACCTTGTCAAGCTCCGAAAAAACACCCTTCATTTCCTCAATTACCGTGCTTTCCCTGTCAAGTCCCGACATCTGTTCAAGATACCCTACAGACGCCTTTGACGAAAATGATACAATGCCGTCCTTTTCAGTAGTACGGTCAGGGAGCTCCTTTCCTGTGAGAATACGCAGAAGCGTCGTCTTTCCACAGCCGTTGACTCCGACTATTCCTATTCTGTCCTTTTCGTCAATGACAAGATTTACATTTTTAAGTACCTGTCTGCCATCATAATATTTGTTTATATTTATTAAATTCGCAAGCATTTCTTACTCTCCGTTACTTTATAATCTGTTATTCCTAATTATAACACAATAAAACTTAAATTGCAAATTTGTCGGTGTCCCGAACGGACGCCCGGTAGGGGCGAGCATTGCTCGCCCGCAAATCAGATATAATACAAACGGGCGACCATTGGTCGCCCCTACTACCTTGTAACACTTAAAACTTTATGATAATGTAGGGTGCGGCGCCTTCGACGCACCGTCAATTATCATGTTT
>JAFQBO010000109.1 GCA_017416665.1 Oscillospiraceae bacterium | reverse complement strand
ATTAATAAAATAACAAGGCAAAATGCTTGCTTTACTTTTATGTTGGTAGTATCATTTTCCTAACGGTTGAATAAACAGAGGGGATAATAATGATTAAATTTAATTACAAATTTGCCGACAGAATGATAGTAGGTTCAGACAATGGTCTGGATATCGAAAAAGAGTTCAAATCTTACAAAAACAAGATTGCTGATATTATTATCGCAAATACAGGTACTATCGTGGGAATCGGCGTTTCAGCTGAAGACGGCGAGGTTACTGTTAAGAGTATGTAAGAACCAGTCTTCACAAGCGTATACACCTGTCTTTTTGATAAATTTTGTCACTAACTTTGTTGAAAAATCTTGCCGTACGTCAAGTACGCCTGCGATTTTTCGCCTTGTTATTGACAAAATTATATTCAAAAATCCAAATATATTTCTTGTGAAGACTGGTTCTAATGCAAAAACACGGGCGATGGTCAGTCGTCCGTGTAATTGAAGAATATTTTATCTGTTTTCGGTAAAAATAATTTTCAGGTAAATAAAATGAAAGGATATGCTTATGAAAAATTTCAGCTATACAGTAAAAGACAAGTACGGCATCCACGCAAGACCTGCGGGTATGCTGGTTAAGCTTGCAAAGGAATACAAAAGTGAAATCGAAATCGAAAGAGACGGAGCAACTGTTAATGCAACAAAGCTTATGGCTCTTATGGGTATGAATGTGAAATGCGGTGAAACTGTAAACGTTACAATTAATGGTGAAGACGAAGAAGCCGCTGCAATCGCTGTTGAAAAGTTCTTTGCTGATAATCTTTAAGTAAGGGGAATGCCTGATGAAAAAATTTATAGGCAAAGGTGTATACGGCAGTGTCGCTATCGGTAAAATCAAGGTGATAAGCCGAAACGGTGCAGATGTGAGAAGAATACGCATTGATGACGTACAGGCTGAAAAAAGCCGTCTTGAAAACGCAAAGCAGGAGGCAGTGAAACAGCTTGAGGAAATCTATTCAAAGGCTCTTGTGAGCGTGGGTGAGGCAAATGCGAAAATCTTTGAAATACACCTTATGATGCTTGAGGACGATGACTACAACGAATCAATTCTTAACATAATTGAAACACAGCAGACAAATGCTGAATATGCCGTTGCGGTTACATCGGATAATTTTGCACAAATGTTTTCATCAATGGACGACAGTTATATGAGGGCGAGAGCCTCAGACGTTAAAGATATTTCAAACAGAATTATTGAGTGCCTTAATCCTGAACAAAAAACTCAGGAGTTACTGACAGAAAAGGTTATTATATGTGCTGATGACCTTGCACCGAGTGAAACCGTATCCCTTGACAAGGAAAATGTACTTGCGTTTGTGACGGCTTACGGTTCATCAAATTCACATACGGCAATACTTGCAAGAACCATGAATATTCCTGCAATTATCGGACTTGGTGAGGAGTTTCTTTCGGAAGTAAAAGATGGCATGACGGGTATTGCTGACGGTCAGACGGGTGAATTTACAGTCGAACCTGATATTGATACTATGACTAAAATGCAGCTTAAACAGTCGGAGGATGCAAAAAAACGTGAACTTCTTCAGAAGCTTCACGGCAAGGATAACGTTACTCTTGACGGTACAAAAATCAAGCTGTACGCAAATATCGGTTCTGCTGATAATATCGGTGCGGTACTGCTTAACGATGCAGGCGGAATCGGACTTTTCAGAAGTGAGTTCATTTACCTTGAAAATGACGATTTCCCGACAGAAGAACAGCAGTTTGCCGTCTACAAAAAAGTGCTTGAAAGTATGGCAGGAAAGCCGGTTATTATCCGTACTCTGGATATTGGTGCGGACAAGCAGGCGGCTTATTTCAACTTAAAGCGTGAGGAAAATCCTGCTCTGGGACTTCGTGCCATAAGACTGTGTCTGAAACGTACAGATATTTTTAAAACACAGCTTCGGGCTTTGTATCGTGCATCGGTTTACGGAAAACTGAGT
>JAFQBO010000108.1 GCA_017416665.1 Oscillospiraceae bacterium | reverse complement strand
TAGGTGTTTCATTGTAGTAGAGATTAAGCAGCAGTGTTTCAAATTTATTGTAAGAAGCAACCTTCAAAAAATCCGTTATCTTGTTACCATTAAAATAAACAGAAAAAATTCTGCCGTTTTCATCTGTTGTGTATTTGCTAATTGTGAATCCGTAATCAGCAGCATAAATATCCTTGCGGTCAGTATTCAGATATGATTTTTCCGGTTCTGTTTTAGACAAGACACAATCAATAAAGCATGTGTAATCGTTATCAATATCGACAGAAGCATAAAACTCATTATCATACTCATACTTTTCATCGTCATCAAGATGTTCTGTTATCCATTCACGATATGCCTCAAAAATTTCCGAAAGCTTTATGCTTTCACGTTTATGTATAAACATCTTTTCAAACATATCAACAACTTTAAGCGAAATGTCTTTTGAAAGATAGTCTTCTGAAATCTGCTTGATTTTCTGACAGATAAATAAATTGTATCCTGAAAAGTTCAGCGTGTCCAGACAAGGTGAAATCTGCTGCTCAACTTTTTCTCTGATTTTTCTTTTAAGATTGTAATCATCCAGGGCATACGATACCGAATCAAGTATCAGAGCTTCAACCTTATCTTCAAGATGTTTCTTTATTTCGCCGTTTTCCTCCATATCGGAGATTTTTGCCTGTACGATTTTATTTATATCAATACTCATAGCATAACTCCTTTACATTATGACATATCCTCAACAGTAATCTTCGTACTTTGCTCAACACAAACCGCTGCATTAACATTAAGCTTCAGCTGTTCAAACGCTTCATCAGAGAACACACCCTGATTGTTAAGCTTGATAATCAGCTGGATTTTATCATATGCCACGATTTCAGAAATCAGAAAAGCATAATCTCCGGCAGTTTCTTCATCCAGTCCGCCAAGCTTAATAAGATTCTTTTTGTCTGTTTCATAATTTTTACCATTAAGCTTTTTAAGAAGCGATTTTTTAGCCTTTTCATCACAGTCAAGCTTTGAAACAATTTCTTCTACCGAGCCACTGCAGTAATCTCCGTTCCAAATAGATGCTACAAGTCTTTTACCTTCAGCATTAAGCTCAACCGTGTGTTTTTCTGTTACAAGGTCAGAATATGCCTTACCAAAAATATCTTTAAAGAGAGCAGGAAGGATACTCGCAACTTTGTCGGCAATAGTAACTGTTGCTTTACTTCCATTGCCAAGATATGAAACAGACTTTCTTTTTGTGTTTTCAAGGTCAGATTCACCAATCATCTGAAGCTGTGCCTGAAGCAGAGTATATTCCTCACTGAGTGTTTTTTCTTCTGCCTTGATTTTAGTCATTCGGTCAACAATTTCTTTGATATTAATATCATTTGTGTTTACAGTTTCCATTAAATAGCCTCCTTCATTTTATCACCGCATGTATTGCACACGCAGACGTCCTTGTACTTATGTACATTTTCATGTGTTCCGCAGAATCTGCACAGATTAATATGCGGTCTGATAGTCAGACTTCCGTCATCCTGTGGAATAAGGTCAACAGCCATTCCCGGCTGCCATCCCAGATCTGCACGAACTGACTTAGGAATAGTAATTCCTGCTTTGCTAGTAAGTTTTTTTGAAATCATATAGATTCCTCCTGTTTAGTTTTCAATATTCCTTGACTCTGCATTTTATACGGGCTTGTCACCGTTCCTATGGAGCTGCATTAAGGAGAGGGTGAGAACTCCCTCATTTATAGCTTTGTACTATTTTGCGAACTGCTGGTTTGAAGTAATACGGATTGTTCTTTTTAAAATTTTCTCTTATCCGCCTGTTTACTTCTTTCTGTATTTTCAGATAAGCATGATGTTTTTTACAGTAATCATGACATGCTGTATAGCGTTCATTACATTTTTTTACATGGACTGGGTATTGCTTTCATATCACACCACCTTATGTTTTAACTGCTTAAACTCTATAATTCCATGACATCTTTTACCATGATTTCCGTTCTCATACATCTGGGTACATTTAAATTCATTTTCTGAATAAATCATAGCATAATTATTTTCTCCCGACTCTGATTTATCAGGAAAATAAAGACTGAATGTTTTTTTGGCATTTGCCTTATTCTTGGCTTTAACGATGATCCAGCCACCTTTAAACGGATGTTCTGTACCGCATCCGAATGTAAAATAATAACTTCTCATTTTTCCTCCAGAAATCCATATTCTTTGTTAAACTCCTTAGTTTCCTCAATAAGCTTATCCTGTGAGCAGTTTTGAACTGTTTTCTTTAATGATTCATTAATTTTTGTAAGCCGTCTGTCAATATGTTTCATTGCTTTTCTTATAATAAAAAACATGATAATTTCAAGTACAGCACACAGTATAAAGCATATTCCTGTTATCAGCAATATTTCATATCCCTTAAAAACTGAGACTAAAGCTGCTGTCAGTCCTGCTCCGGCAAATATAAACTCCGCTATGTATAACTTTTCGCACTTTCTTTCAGCGTTCCTTAATATTTGTTCTTCATATGTCATTGTATGCTCCTTAAAGCTTTTTCAGTGTTTTTACTGTATCTGTGTGCTTGTGGATAATGGTCATACTTTCTTTGCAGTCATTGACAACAAGCCAGTTTGCAGGAACAAGTCTGAAGCCGGATATAAAAATTTTCTGTTGTCTGGTTGGTCTTTTTGCCTGTTTCATATGAACCTCCTATATCTGCATGTCCATAAATTTCATCATTGCAATAAGTCCCTGATAACTGTAATCTTCGTTATCATAAGCATTTGAAAAAAGATTAATTGCACCTCTCAGAGCCTGTGGAGTTCTGGAAACACTCCACAAAAGATCAATTTCCTGTTCCTTCTTTTCAGCAGCGAGAATTGGAAACAGCTTTGTAATATCATCACGCCTGATTTCTTCCTGAGTATAAACCTTTTTCTGCTTGGTTCTGTTGGCAATCTGAGCAAATTCAGCTTTTTTACCGCTGTATCTGTCTACTGTTTCAAGATTTCCCACAAAGCAAATTCCAAGGGTCTGACCTTTGTCAGCAAAGAAATCCGAAAAGCTTCTGAGTACCTCTATTGTTTTAGGCGGCAGATGCTGTGCTTCATCAAAAATCAGTATCATTCCATCAGAAAGAGTTTCGGCAATAGAAAACCACAGCTCATCCCTTGACTTTTCAACCGTTGCACCAATACTTACTGCAATTACCTTCAGAAGACTTTTTATTGCTGTAAGACACGGATTAACCGTAATAAGCACACTGTGTGTTTTATGTTCCTTTACAAACTGCTGTGCGGCTTTTGTCTTGCCAATACCTGCCGAACCACATGCAACTGCAAGTCCGCCCTTTACCTGACATACACGGATTATATCGTAAATTTCCGTTGATATACTTGTATGTGCATACGATACTTCAGTGTATGTGAGTTTTGCCTCTTCCTTTGCTCCGAAATAATTTTCGAGTATGTCAAAAATCTTATGAGGATTTGCATTATACTTTTTATTGCGAAGCTGAGAGAGTGTACCGTCTGTAATACCAAGCCTTTCAGCAACCTTTTTCTGTGACAAGCCTTCGCTTTTTTGCATTTCATCTACTTTAGCAAGTAACTCAAGCTCATGTTCACTATATGTATAGTCCATATTTAATCTCCTTTACGTTTTTTAGCATTCCGAGCTATTTTATCAAGGTCAATAATAACTGCACCTTCAGCTCCGACAGCCTTTTTATATTCCTCTGCCTTAGGTTCATTAGCCCTGATCGGAATAATATTTGTCGGAAGTTCAATTTTAAATTTATCCTGTTTATTCTGCTGAGCTTTTCTCAGTGACATATCAAACATTGTGATACGCTGTTCTGTTGTAAGATTTTCAGAAACACCTTTAGCCTGATTTTTAATAAATCTTCCCACTGTACTGATAAGCTTTTCACCGTCTGCAATTTCTTCTTTCTTTTCTGTAATATAGTCAACAAGAAGTGCATCCGCAAGCTTCCATGTAAACAGGTATCTGTCATCTTCATCATAAAGTCTTGCTGTTCTGAGGTCAGCCGGGTCATATCGTACATATACTTTTTTCTGAAGATTTTCGACTGTCTGTTTTATATTCATGTACCAGATTTTTTCACCGAACATTTCAATATAAACGCCGTTTCGCTTGATTTTCTGTGCCCTTGAGCTTCTCATCAGCATGAGGTTAAGCTCTTCAGGCTTTGCCTGTCTGACAGCAGTACATGTTTTATTCCATACCTCAAGCCTTGACATACCTTTATAGCAGGTTTCAGAACCTCCGTAAGGCTGAAGATTGTAATCACCGTCAATCCACGCATCAAAGAAATCTCTTATTTCGTAATCACGAGGAAGTTCACCGTTTTTTATACGTCTTTTAAGGCTTTGAGGTCGTTCAAGTATTGTACCTCCGCAGTATCCGCTGAAGACCTTTGAAAACTGACCTTTTACCGTACTGAATGTTCTTTCAACAGGCTTTGCCCTTGCGTTGCAGACCAGAGCGTTATGCATCTCAATCCCAAGCCTTTGCAGTATGGTTGACGGCAGTTCCTCGGTGTTGGTTCTTTTTCGGTGTCCCATACCGCCGAAATCTTTGTTCAGAAATTCACGTCCGTTATCCACATAAATGCTTTTCGGAGCACCAAATCTGCTTATACCATGCTTCAAAGCAAGCATTGTTGACTGTGAACTTGGACTATCGGTAATATTCCACCCTGTCAGTACTCCTGTTTTAGCATCCAGAAAGGCTGTAAGATAAAGTCTGTGCACCTTGCTTTCATCATCAAGTGACTGAATATCAAGAGTGTGGTTATCAGCAATCCAGCATTCATTTGCTTCAAGGTTAT
>JAFQBO010000107.1 GCA_017416665.1 Oscillospiraceae bacterium | reverse complement strand
TTTTACAGTTTCCTCAGTTTGTTGAAAAAGTCTGTATTCACAAAACTAAAAGTTTTGATCAAACTATTTCAAAAGTTTGCGGTTTCCAAAGGCAGAGCCTTTGGTCGCCGTCCGCAGACGGCGAAATAACCCCTCGGAGGCGCATTTACGAGGGGTGAATTGAAAAACAGCCCAGTGGGCTGTTTTTCAAGAGGGGACGCTTTGCAAGAGAAAGCGTCCCCTTACTTTGATCGTACTCAAGTTTGTCTGCCGATTTAATCGGCATGAGATTTAAATTTGAGTTTTTTCGACAGTCTGAGGAAACTGTTTTACGGTTTCCTCTTTTTGTAAATGTCGAAATTACGTCAACTTAAAGGTTTAAGGTTAAATAATTTGAACGTTAAAAATCAAACAAATGCTGCAGACATTTGTTTTGTGTGAGATGTGCACAAATTATCAAAATGGTGTTGATTAAAACTTACGAAAACGTATAAAACGTATTGACAAATCATGGTAACGGTGCTATAATGTATACATAAGATAAAGACAGAGAAAAACATAGATGCAAAAAAGATATATTAAAAATCACTCACAAATAAATAATTGGCAAACTTATTGAAAGATAAGGACGCAAAGCTAAGGGTCTAAGCCGTAAGGGGACGGTATGACAGCCGGTTGCATATTATAACAGCAGGTTATAATATAATACCCGCTTATCATTACACAGAATGATTGAAGCGGTTTTTTTATTCCTTAAACAATGTTTGCCGTGTCTAAAGAAGAAAGAAGGATATGTTATGAAAAAGAATAAGTTAATGAAGGTTTCAGCAGTTTTGGCAACAGCACTTATGGCAGCATCAGTAACAGGTATGACAACATCAGCGGCTAATATGAAAACAGCTGAAGCTTTAAGAGGCGGAAGAACAACAAGAACAGCTTCCAGATCAACAACAAGACGTTCAAGAAGTGGTGGTTCAAGAGTTTCTATTGAAGATGTTGAATCAGAAGCTTCAATGGTTCTTCAGGGTAAAAAAGCCAAGGTTGGCGATATAGTTGAAATTCCGATTATTCTGGAAACAGGTAATCAGTGTACATGTTTTGACGTACTCATTGAATTTGATTCAAGATTTGAATTCGTAGGTGTAGATGGTGCAAAGGCTTTCTGCGACTTTGAAGAAGACGGCAGAAAATATGTGTCAGTTGTAGGATATGAAGTAGATCCTTATCAGGATGGTAAGGCAGCTGCAACAATTAAACTTAAGGTTCCTAAGGGTGCTGAAAATGATGACTATGAAGTAAGATTCAGCCAGATTACAAGTTTCTCAACTGATCACAGTGACTTTGAAGATTATACAACAAAGAATGCAGTAGTTACTGTAACAGGCGGCGTTAAGAAAAAACAGTCAGATGGTCTCAGACTTAGAAGTGTTTCGGGTCTTGCAGGCGATTCAGCAGTTGTACAGCTTATTCCTCATTCAAACAATAAGTGTGCGGCTTATGATGTTCTCGTAGAATATGATTCAAGACTTTTACTTGAAGACAAGGACGTTGCAGGTGCAAACTCATTTTGTATATTTGAAGCAGACGGCAAATCATATGTTTCACTTGTTGGTTATAGAGCACAGGCATTCGTCGATGGTCAGGCAGCAGCAGCTCTTAACTTCAATCTTCCATATGATGCTACAGCAGACGACACATATGAAGTAAAGATTGTAACAGTTACTGATTTCTCATCAAGCACATCTGCTATTGCTAATTATGAAACTGAAAATGCAGTTATTTCAATTTATGAATCATCAAGACCTGGTGATAAGTATCAGGAACATAAGGTATTCAAGAAGTTTGGTCCGGATGGTAAGCTTTTAGCTTCTGAAGTTGGTATG
>JAFQBO010000106.1 GCA_017416665.1 Oscillospiraceae bacterium | reverse complement strand
TTGGGGTGTACCATACCTGCACCGAGAAGTTCAATATAACCTTCACCCTTACATACACGGCATCCTTCACCATGACAGTTAAAGCACATAACGTCAACTTCGGCACTTGGTTCTGTAAACGGGAAGTGGTGCGGACGAAGTCTGATTTTACATTCAGGGCCGTAAAGCTTTTTCATAAGAGTTTCAAGTGTACCCTTGAGATCAGCCATTGTAATACCCTTGTCAACAACAAGTCCCTCAATCTGATGGAAAAGAGGAGAGTGTGTAGCATCAACAGCATCTGAACGGTAAACACAACCAGGAGAAATAATTCTGATAGGCGGTTTCTGATTTTCCATTACATGAACCTGTACAGATGAAGTCTGTGTTCTGAGAAGGATATTATCTGTAATGTAGAATGTGTCCTGAGTATCTCTTGCCGGATGATCAGGCGGAAGATTTAATGCCTCAAAGTTATAGTAGTCATACTCAACTTCAGGACCATCTGCAACAGAAAATCCCATGCCTAAAAAGATTTCTTTAATTTCGTTTTCAACAATTTTAAGCGGATGAAGTTTACCAACCTCAGGCTTTTTACCAGGAAGAGTAATATCGATTGACTCAGCTGCCATACGAAGTTCCTTTTCCTTGTTTTTAAGAGCAGTCATGTTTTCTGTAATTGCATTTTCGATTGCTTCTCTTACAGTGTTTGCAAGCTGACCAATTACAGGTCTTTCTTCGGCAGAAAGTTTACCCATCTGCTTTAAAATAGCGGTAAGTTCACCTTTCTTACCGAGATACTTGATTCTGAGTTCGTCAAGTGCCTTGATTGAGTCAGCAGCAGCGACATCATTTAAGGCAACACTCTGAATGTTTTCGAGTTGCTGTTTCATTAAATCACCTCATAATTATTAAAAAATACATAAAAAAAGCCCTGCCCATAACAGGACAAGACATAACTTGCTTATAAACCACCTATTACGTTAAGAGCAGACACTCCCTTATCTTTAACGCAGATATTACGTCAGAACTTACAATAAAAGAAATTTTTCTTAAACTTCGGTACTGCCACTCGTGAGTGAACTTCGGAAATCGCTGTACATAAAACGGCTTTCAGCCTGAGACCGTTTCTCTCTGAATGTATCTATGCAGACTTCTTACTCTCTCAGTCAGCATGTTATAAATATATTATATACAAAATCTGAAAAAAAAGCAAGAGTTTTATTGAAAGTTTTTTTATTTTGTGTTATAATTATATTTACGGACTTTAAATAAAGGAGAATTTTATGGATACATATACAGAACAGCTTGTAAAAAAGACACCGACTTCATCGGATGGTATGAAAAAAACAGCTATAATCACAGGCGGAGTGATTCTTACTTTAGTATTACTTTATCTGACCTTTACACTGTCAGCGTTTATACTTTTCGCTGTTGCCATTGTGATTTATGGTATTTACTGGTTTCTGACAGGTTTGAATACAGAGTATGAGTATACTGTTACAAATGGTTCGCTTGACGTTGATAAAATTATTTCAGAACGTAAGCGTGTGTCACTTCTGACAGTAGATGTAAAGGATTTCACTGCTTTTGATGTATTTGACAATCAGCCGTTTGAGGGAACAACTGTTTCAGCAGTAGGCGGGGAGTGTCAGACAATGTATGCAGAGTTCCAGCATACTCAGTATGGAGCAACACGTCTGCTCTTTTCACCAAACGAAAAAACGCTTGAATCCATGAAACCATTTTTAAGAATAAGAAAATAAAGAATAGGAGAAAATTATGACAGTTTTACAAAAATTAATCACCAAATTCGGTGACAAGCCAAATAATGAGCTTTATATCAGAATTATACAGGAAATACAGCAGGCTGAAACACTTTGGATTGCCTTTTCAGAAGAATCAAACAATTATTTTCTGGGAAATGAAAAGGGAAAAGCTGCCGCATATATTTTCAGCGACAGAGAATATTATCAGAAGTACTATGTACATATTTCGCAGAAGGGCATGAAAATTGATGCTGCTGAAAATCCAGTAAAATACAGAATGGCACTTTTCGGTGATCTTTACAGAAGTGGCTTTGACACTGTTGTAATAGACAACGGTCAGAGGTATCTCACACTCAGTCTCTTTGATATTATCAAAAAACCGGTGATCAATGATAAGAATAAGGAAGCAAGAAATATTGTAAATCCTGATCTTGTAAGAGCCGCAAACTTTATTTTCCAGGAAACTGAAAGAGATAAAATCGATCCAAAACTCTGGCAGTTGCTTTTCGGTGAAATCTTTAAGGGAGAGTATATTATTCCTGTTGACAGCTCAAAGCTTGTGGTTGATAAAAGATCCGGTAATGAGTTCAACATTTCAAAAGACAGCAGAATAAGTTTCCCGGTACTTGAAAATAAAGACGGAAAAAAATATTATCCTTTCTTTACTGACTGGAATGAATACAGAAAATTCGATAAGGACACTCAGTATACCATTATGGCGGCAGGCTTTAAGGATATGGAAAGATTTGTTGATAAAGCTGACGGTATCGTTATAAATCCGTTTGGTGCAAATATTATCCTTAACTATGATATGCTTTCAACTATTACTGAAGCTTCAAAGGAACTTAAAAAGGAAACATCAAAAATTTCAGTAGGTGATCCAAAGGAATATCCGCTTCAGATGGTAAGAAAGATTTCCGAAACGTTATGGGATAAGGATTACATCAAAGCTGCATACTTAAAGCTTATGCTTAAAAACCGTGAAGAGAGCTATCTTGTTGCACTTGAAGGCAAGCTTCCTGAAAAGCCTCAGGAACTTTACAATGAAATTGCTGAGAATGCTCTTCCGGATGCAAACAATATCCCAATAGATTTTATCGATTATGATTCGGATTTTGCAAAAAAAGTATTTAAAGACTCACAGCCATTCTATACAACAAAATAAGGTGAAAATATGATAGTTGTAACACCCGAACAAATGAAATATCTTGAAGCCGAGGCAGACAGAAACGGTAATTCTTACGAAAATCTGATGGAACTGGCAGGGAAGAAGCTTTCTGAAAAAATTACTGAAATGCTTTGTAATGACAAACAGAAAAAAGTACTCTTTCTATGCGGAAACGGAAATAATGCAGGTGATTGTTTTGTAGCGGCAAGGTATCTTGAAAATACAGATATATGCTGTACTGTAGCAATGCTCTGTGGTACTCCGAAAACAGATATATCATTGCTTAATTTCAACCGTATGCGTAACACTGAAATAATCAGTGAACATCGTGAAATCATGAATGCTCTCCGTACAGAAAAGTTTTCACTTGCAGCAGATGGTGTTTTCGGAACCGGTTTTCGTGGAGAACTTCCTGAGAAAATATGTGAAGTTTTTGCTGCATGTGCAGATTTAAAGATACTTGCTGTAGATGTACCAAGCGGAGGAAACTGTAAAACAGGTGCTGTTTCAATAGGTACTCTCAAAGCAGATGAAACGATAACTTTTGCTTTTTCAAAATTTGGTATGACACAATATCCGCTTAAATCATTCTGCGGCAAAGTTTGTGTTGCTGATATTGGTATTCATCAGAAATTTACAGAAAACCTCGACTGTATTATCAATATAACAGATAATGAAACTATAAAAGGAATTATTCCTCAAAAAGTTCCGGATTCACATAAAGGTAATTATGGAAGACTTTTAACTGTATGCGGAAGTGAAACTATGCCGGGAGCATGTATAATGTCACTTGAATCGGCACTGAAAAGCGGAGTCGGACTTGTTCAGGCGGCAGTACCGGAATCACTTATTCAAGTTATTGCCACAAGACTTCCTGAAGTAATGTTTTTGCCACTTACAACTGACAGCAACGGATGTATTACATTTGATAATTTCGATAAAATAATCAGACATTCAAAAAATGCCACATCTGTTTTAATCGGTTGCGGGATTGGTGTTACTGAACAGACAAAAACTCTTGTAAAAAATCTTATTGCAAATATAAATTGTCCTGTAATTCTTGACGCAGATGGAATAAATTGTATAGCTGACAGCATAGATATTATTAAGCAGAGCATGTCAGACATTATCATTACACCTCATCCAGCTGAAATGGGCAGACTTTGTAATGTGCCAACAGGTGAAATACAGTCTGACAGGCTTCAGGCGGCTCTTGAGTTTGCAAAGGAAAATAATGTTACAGTTGTTCTTAAAGGGGCAGGAACGGTAATCGCAGGAAATAACAGAGTAAATGTAAATACGAACGGTAATCCAGGTATGGCTAAAGGCGGCAGTGGTGATGTACTGGCAGGAATTATTGCATCACTGAAAGCACAGGGCATATCAGCATATGACAGTGCTGTTCTTGGTACGTTTATTCACGGACTTGCAGGTGACGAAGCTGCTTCTGAAATGTCAATGCAAAGTATGACAGCAACAGACATTATAAAAAAGCTTTCAATGGTATTTAAAACTTGTACCAATGGACTATAGCACATAGATTTTCGGCAAATTTTAATTATAACTGCGTCAAAATTTCTTGCCTTACATCAAGTAAAGCTTCAAAATTTTTTCTTGTTCTAATTAAAATTATGCTCGAAAATCTATGCACAAATCCTATTGATACAAGTTTTCAAAAATTACTGAATAAAAAAATACAGGAATGTAAAGTTCTAAAAAAATTATAAGGAGCTTTATATGAAGAAAATTGTATTCAGTTTTATTTTTTCGGTATTGATGATTGTAAGTCTTACAGCATGTGGAAATGGTGACAGTGTAAAATGTACTCCGAATTTGAATCGTGCATTTTGTGTGAATGCGGAAATTGATTATGATGGTTTTATTTCAGAGGCAAAATTTCAGAGGTATGGGACAGCAAGCTGGGAAGTTGAATTTTCATCTCCTGATACTCTTGCAGGAGTAGTTCTTTCATTTGAAGATACAAATGTCGAGGCATCTTATAAAGGGTTAAGTTTTTCAGTACCTAAAAGTGCATTACCAGTAAAATCTATAATTTCAGAATTTATCAGTGTGGCAGATAAAATTGCTGCTGAACCGGAAATCAATGGTGAAGAAGATGACGACTCTATTATAGTTGAAGGTGAATCAGAACTTGGTGAATATGATTTGATTTTCGATAAAAACTGTACTCTGACAGGTTTTGAAATGCCAAATCTTAATCTCATTATAAAATTTACTGATTTCTGCGACAATAATTTTGAAAAAGTTTCAGAAGCAACTACAGAAATTATAACTACAATAACGGAAAAAGCAGAAGATTCAAAAACAACTGAAACAATCTTAACTGAAAATTAAACTAAAGGGACTGTCTGAAAAACAGTCCCTCAGCTTGTAGAAAAAGTCCAGCAAAAGCTGGGCTTTTTAAATAAGAACCTGTCTTCACAAGAAATATATTTGGATTTTTGAATATAATTTAGTCAATAACAAGGCGAAAAATCGCAGGCGTACTTGACGTACGGCAAGATTTTTCAACAAAGTTAGTGACAAAATTTATCAAAAAGACAGCTGTATACGCTTGTGAAGACAGGTTCTAAGATGTGGTATAATGATAATGGGTGATAAAAATGTTGAAAAAAGAAAAAGAAGAAAGAATGCAAATGGAAATGATATGCATGGACGAATTAGTACCGGAAGATCATTTACTACGTAAAATAGATGATATTGTATTAAAATAAATTTATGATCATTGCCTTAAAAAACATTTCAGAAAGACAACCATCTGTCCGTTACTATTGTTATAATATAAATATGATGTGTATATTT
>JAFQBO010000105.1 GCA_017416665.1 Oscillospiraceae bacterium | reverse complement strand
ATTGAAAAACAGCCCAGTGGGCTGTTTTTCAAGAGGGGACGCTTTGCAAGAGAAAGCGTCCCCTTACTTTGGTCATACTCAAGTTTGCCTGCCGATTTAATCGGCACGAAAATTAAATTTGAGGTTTTTCTACAGTCTGAAAGGACTGCCGAAGCAGTCCTTTTGATTTATACTTTTCTGAATTTCATAACAAGCGTTATTAAGATAGTAACACCAAGCTGATAAAGGAAAATCATCGAAGGAGTGATAGCTGTAAAAGCGTTCAGGACGCTGTTCATAGCAACAAGTACAAAACCCAGAAGTGCTGCCGCAAGCTGAAGTGTAATACCTATTGCAACGGTTTTTCGTATCTGCTTTGTACCCATAATAAGCTGAATAAACGAGGTAAAACGTCCTGAGCAAGCCATTGATGCACTCACTTTCTTTTCAGGTTTTGTCTCCTCATCAAAATCCTTAACCATTCTCTGAGGAATTATTTTTATAAGCTCATCAGGATAATGGAACAGCTGTGAAAGTCTGTTGATAGTGATAAATGGATCCACACTCTTTACAATTACTGCAATATCTTTTTTAAGCATCTGTTTCATACATTTTACAACAGCTGTACTTGCTGTCACTTCAATAATAAACATTGCCGCAAGATTTCCCGAAACAGAAAGATAAAGTGCATCCTTACCACCTTCAGTGAATTCCTTTTCCTTTGTAAGAGTCGGAATACCCTCAATTTTATGATTGTTCATAAGTTCACGGTTTCCGAGGAGAATTCTTCTGTTGTTTATCCAGCCGCAAAGGCCCATTGAATGTTCATAAACAAAATTTTCAACACGACTGAGCGGTCTGTTTTTATCTGCAACAATATCAGAAAAAAGTTCTTTTAAAACACTGTTTCCGTAACTTGTAAGACTTGCCGCCTCAAGCAGTGCATCTTCAATTTTAGTACCCGAAAACAGCTTTACAGAACACAGATTTACGGTACCTGTCGGGAAAAAAGTTTCAGCACCGACCATGACAGAATTTGTGTCATAGAAATCGTCAACACTCTGATAGCCGAGCATAATGCCTCTGTTTCTCACATGCTTTTTAGCCGCCTTTTCAAGAGGGATATTTGCAATAAGCGGTATTGCCATACAGAAACAAGCACTTATACTTGCTGAAAAAATAAACAGGGCATAAGCAATTGCCGACATATCAAGAGTTTTTACTCTCAGCAAAGTAACCGCCGCCGCAAGAATGAGTGAAAATACAATACTTATCGGTGCAAGAGCACGGCTGTATCTGTCACCGGTATCAGAAGAATATGTATATCTTGCAAAATCCTTAATAAAATTTGTTTTCTTCATAGTTGCAAGAATAGGGAAATCACCGATTGTACCTCTTGTAAGACTTTCTGCTCTGTCATCATCCTCAATACAGACAATGGCGTGAGCGTCATTATCCTTTGAAACATAATCAAAATTCATAGCCATACGGCTTAAAATCTTTTTTTTGCCTACTGCATTGAAAAACAGTCCAAGCACCGTAACAGGAGCATATATGTATATCCCACCACTTTCAACCATATCAGTGCCGAGCAGTGCCGCCGCTGTTGTTGCCGCCGCTGACGACAGAACCGACAACGCCGAAAGGCTGTCACTGTCCGCACGGAATCTTAAAAGGCAGGCAAGTCCGTTTCTGAATGTCGAAAACGAAACAATCACCGAAAGCAGAAGTATAATCAACTGTACCCAGCAGTATATGTCGGGCGAACTGTCACTTCTCAGCAAGGCAGGTACCGGAAGACCGATTTGCGAACCCATTGAAATGTAACAGCTGAATATTGTCATCACAAGCAGTACAACCACTCTGAACGAAATATTTTCCCTTACTTCAGCGATTCCACGCTTTATTTCTCTTGCATCCTCAAAGCTGTCATAATCCCTGACAGTATTTTTTTTGTCGTAGTATTTATCTGTTTTCTTACGTTTCTTTTTCTTTCCGTCGGAACTGTTTTCCTTATCCGAGGTCATATCAAGCTCTGTTATTTTAATATCGAGAGCATTCGGATCGGACTGTTCCGAAAAAGGAACAAAATTTCCGTCATCTGCGACAGATGTCGGAATATCGTCCGTTTCACGCTGAATTATGAACTTTTTACTTTTCTTTTCAGGCTTTGTGTAAATTCCGTCCGGCGATTCAACAGCATAAGTAAAATCAAGTTTCTTTTTGCGTTTTTTCTTACGTTTTCTTGCACGCATTTCCTTGGCTCGTGTTGAATTGCTCATTTTACGCACCTTAGGAACATATGTTTCATCAGGTGGCTGTGCAGTCATTACAGCACCATCGTATCCCTCTATAAGATCTGTCGGTCTCGGCGGAAGATCAGCAGTGTTTTTGCGAACCTCCGTAACCGAATTTATGTAGGAAACATTTGGTCTGTTTATATCCGAAACAGCAAATTTACCGCTTTGATGACTTGGTACAGGTCTTTTGAGCAGTGTTTCCTCCAGCTGTCTTGCCTGTTCAGCACTGTACACAGCGGTATTGCCTTTCGTATCTGTGGGAATGTTTATATATCCCGTATTCTGTATTTTTCCGGTTTGCTGACCGCTGTCCGTTCTTCCGGAAAGCGGTTTGTCATCATCTGGTTTAAATTCATTTAAGATCTCATCAACTTGTTTATTATCCGGCATCTATATCAAACTCCAATTACAAATTAAAGAATTATTTATTACGCTGTCTGACAGCCTCATACATAAAAATTCCTGCGGCAACCGATGCATTAAGCGAAGTGATTTTACCGTTCATAGGAAGCCTGAGCAGAAAATCGCATTTTTCCTTAATAAGTCTGCCCATGCCGAATCCTTCCGAGCCTATAACCAGTGCAATACTGCCCTTAAGATCAACACCATCATAGTTTTCGCCCTCAGCATCTGTACCGTAAATCCAGACACCGTTGTCCTTGAGCTTATCTATTGCAGCAGCCAGATTTGATACTCTTGCGACAGGAACCCAGCTTGCCGCACCTGCTGAGGTTTTATGAACAGTAGCGTTCAGTGATGCACTTCTTCTTTTTGGAATAATTACACCGTCTGCTCCTGCGGTTTCGGCTGTTCTTATAATCGCACCGAGATTGTGCGGATCTTCAATTTCATCGCATATAATAATAAAAGGACTTGTACCTTTTTTTGCCGAAACTTCAAGAATGTCCTCAACAGTCACATATTCAGCACACGCAACAGTCGCCGCAACACCCTGATGTGAGGCACCGTCTGTCATCTGATCCAGCTTCTGTGAACTTACGTCTTTTACAACGGCTCCGTTTTTCTTTGCCATAGAGCGGATTCTTCCGAGAATACCACCCTCACCATTTATATAAACCGTATCAATGGAAGCATCTGACTTAAGTGCTTCCAGTACGGGATTTCTTCCGCAGATTAAATTATTATCGTTCATTTCCTGTCCCTTTTCTGTTTTGTTTTTATGATAAAATGTCAACAATTATTTGAAAAAATCTTTATCTGTTCTGATTGTTCACATCTTTTTTATTATAACATTATTACAGAAAAATTACAAGAGCTTTTTTGCATAATGTCAAAAAAACGACACAAGAAATATCAAAGCCGCAGTGACAGCTGAAAAAGCAAACGACAAACCTATCAGAAGTTTGACAAACAATACTATTTTTCGCTCTTTCGGACTTATTTCACTGATAAATTCATCAGCTTCCTTTTTGAGAAGTTTCTCCGGAACACATGTCATATTCGGCTTCAGATAAAAAACAGCTTTTTCAAAATAAACACTCTGTGGGTTATTTACTTCCAGAACTTTTTTGTTTACGCCTTTAATCATAAAATCCTCCTGCAACAAATATATATATGGCTTATTATTGGAAAAGATGTAAAAAATATACACTCTGTAATAAAGTTTTCCCCAAAGTACTGTTGAAAACTCTGTGGAAACAGTTGAAAACCTATTGAAAACCACTGTATAACTGTTGAAAACTCTGTGGAAACGGTGGAAAACTTCGTATTTGCTTGACTTTATCTTTGTTGAAAACTTAAATTACTCTCTGTAATACCAAATTGTAACTTTTTCTTTATAAATATGTAATAATGTACATAAATATGACATATTATTTCAGAATCCTATTGACTTTTTGTTACTATGAGGTTATAATTCAATAAAGAACATATTTTACAATTATTTTCAAATATAAGATTTTTAAGGAGTTATTACAAATGAATATTAAATTTCATCTTCCCGACTTTGCTGTACACTATCATTTCAACAGAGTTTTTCTTGCAATGATGAAACATTGTCCGGAATATTTCCACGACGGACTTGAAATAGCATCATTTTACGGTACTTTTCCACAATCGCTCTGGAACGGCGGACGACGTGTAAACGGTCTTTGTGACAAATCTTATGTAAAAGACGTTGTAAGAGAGTTTGACAAGCTTCAGATTCCGATAAGATTTACATTTACAAATCCTACGCTTACAAAAGAAGATTTAAAGGATGATTTCTGTAACTATGTATTGAAAACAGCTGATAACGGAATTAACGGTGTCATTGTTGTTTCGGATATACTTGAAGAATACATAAGAGAAAAATATCCAAACTATAAGGTCACAAGTTCAACATGCAAGAGAATAACCGATCTTGAAACATTAAACGACGAAACTGCAAAAAAATATGACATTGTCGTTATGGACTACGATTTCAACAATAAATTTGACATTCTTGAAAAGGTACAGAACAAGGAAAAATGTGAAATACTTGTAAATGCCTGCTGTCAGCCGAACTGTCCCCACAGAAAACAGCACTATCACGATATTGGTGCAATGCAGAAGGCTGTATGTCAGCATATTCAGAAGTCAAGAAACACACCATTCAATGCGGCAAAATACGGTGTAAGCGACCCACACAGTCAGTCATGCCCATACATGTATTACGACCCTGTTGATGTGAGACAACATTCAACACATGTTACTCCTGAGGCGATTTTCGAAAAATATCTTCCAATGGGATTCAATCAGTTCAAAATTGAAGGCAGAACACAGAACGCTTTCTATATTGTTGAATATTACCTTTATTATATGGTAAAACCGGAATATCGTGACAAGGCAAGAATGGCTTTATATTCAAACCTTGTAAAGCAGGGTATTATCGGTGAACAGATAAAATAAAGGTGGTTGTGTTGTGCTATGATTATAATAAACCTGCTTTTCTCACTCGGCGTTATGGTTTTTGCTGTTTCGTATCTGCTCAATGCCATAATGATTACAAAAACTATTGCAAGTTCACTTTTTGTCATACTTGCAGTCATAAATATTGTTTATCTTTCAAAAACAAACAAAAAACATATAAAATTTGCTGTTTTAATGCTTATGGCACTGGTATTTTCACTTTTCGCCGATCTTACAATAAATCATCATTTTATTGGTGGTGCATTGATTTTTGCTGTTGCACATGTTTTTTATCTGATAAGTTTCTGTTCGCTTGAAAAATTCAGGCTCAGAAATCTTTTGTATTCGCTTCCATTTCTGGCAGTATGTATAATTCTGATATGCTTTCTTCCCAATCTTAACACAGCGGTGATGGTTACAGTAGCTGTAATTTATTCCATCATCATTTCTTTTATGACCGGAAAGTCATTATCCAATCTCAGACTTTCATATAACAGTTTGTATATTTTATTATTTACTGCCGGTATAATTTTCTTTTTCTCAGATGTTATGCTGGTACTCGGACATTTTGCAGATATGGAAATTCCTCGTGCATTATGCCGTTTTTCATACTACTTCTCACAGTGTCTGATGGCAATGTCAATATACAAAGCGAAAAATTAACAGGAGATTGTTATGAACTTACAAGAAACAGAAAAGAACTTTAATTTTAAATTTCCACAGAAATGGATTGACATTTGCAATACAGGTGCTATGGCATGGCTTGAATGCAGTTCTGATGAATTCACTGCAAAACGTGAAATATATCTTTCAGCTCCAAATGCATTTTTAATGCTGAATTGTGACTGTGAGCCATTATTATTTGACAAAATCTCTGAAAAAATTGAAGATTTAAACGAATGGATTTCATGGTGCGAAGAAGATGAAGAACTTTCCTTAAAGGAAAACGTAAAGCTTATTCCGTTCGGACAGACAGGTGCAGGCGATTTATACTGCTTTTTATATGAAGATGGTACAGATGCCGAACCAAAGGTAATTCTGTATCTTCACGACGAATATGAAGATCCTGATATTATTGGCGAAACATTTGAGGAGTTTCTTTATGTTCAGATGCTTTCCGCTGTGGCAAATGACGAAGACATACAGGGCGAACACTGGCAGACACATCTGAAATATCTGTCTGAAGATTACAAAAATCTGCTTATAAACAAAACAGCAGATGAACTGATAAACGATTATGATAATATTGAATTTAAACAGGCTGAGATATGGTATGAAAGTTAATTGAAACTCCGAAAAGAGAAAGCTTTTCGGAGTTTTAGAACCTGTCTTCACAAGAAATATATTTGGATTTTTGAATATAATTTAGTCAATAACAAGGCGAAAAACCGCAGGCGTACTTGACGTACGGCAAGATTTTTCAACGAAGTTAGTGACGAAATTTATCAAAAAGACAAGT
>JAFQBO010000104.1 GCA_017416665.1 Oscillospiraceae bacterium | reverse complement strand
TTGATTAAACTTTTTTCTATTCGAAGAAAAGAAAAAAGTTTATGCATTTCTTTGGTTCGTTTCTTTGTGCACACAAAGAAATGAACAATTGCTTTTGTGCGATAAATATAAATTTATATTTTAAACGCAACAAAAAAGTACCCAAAAGGGTACTTTTTTGTTTGTGTGGTATAGAGAAAGAAAAAACAATGAAGATACTATATTTAAAGAAGTATCTGAAATTTGTGTAAATTACTTTTTTAAGCATTCTCTGCATAAGCCTTCAAATGCAAGAGAAGAGAAATTTATGGAAAAACCCGTTTTATTCATAACATTTGAACGGATTTTTTCAAGCTCAGAAATACTTATGTCAATAACTTTTCCGCATGCAGTACAGACAAGGTGCTGGTGCTCTGCGAGAGTACCATCAAAGCAATCTGAACCATTCGGAATACTGATTCTTTTCAGCATGTTATTTTTCACAAGTGAGTTTAAATTTCTGTAAACCGTCCCCAGACTCAGTTCAGGATTTTCCTCCTTGAGAGCATGATAAACAAATTCCGCATTTGGATGGATTTTGTTTTCAAGAACAGTTTTGAGGACTAGCTCACGCTGTTTTGAATATCGCATGATTTATCTCCTGAAAGTCATATTTTGACGTTTTGATTATCAGTTACTATGGATATTATAACAAAAAACCTAAAAAATGTCAAGGGTTTTTAGAAAATATTACAATAAAAAATTAAGTGTGTTTTTTATGTAATATTAACAAAAATCATATCATGTATTTTCCTTTCAGCTACAAGGATACATTATTGACAAATTACGATATTTGCTGTATACTTTATTATATAATTACTATAGTATAAATTTGTTATCGGAGGGCTTTTTTTGAAAAAGATAATTTTAACAGGCGACAGACCGACCGGCAAGCTTCATGTTGGTCACTATGTCGGTTCACTTAAAAGACGAGTTGAACTTCAGAATTCCGGAGAATTTGATCAGATTAATATAATGATTGCCGATGCTCAGGCACTGACTGACAATGCCGATAATCCTGAAAAGGTACGTCAGAACATAATTGAGGTTGCACTTGACTATATGTCATGCGGTCTTGATCCGGCAAAGTCAACACTGTTTATACAGTCGCAGATTCCGGAACTTTGTGAACTTGCGTTTTATTACATGAATCTTGTAACTGTTTCAAGACTTCAGAGAAATCCGACTGTAAAAACAGAAATCAAGATGCGTAATTTTGAAACAAGTATTCCTGTAGGATTTTTCACATATCCTATCAGTCAGGCTTCTGATATTACAGCATTTAAGGCTACAACCGTACCTGTCGGCGAGGATCAGATGCCGATGGTTGAACAGACAAGAGAAATCGTACACAAATTCAACAGCGTTTATGGTGAAACTCTTGTTGAACCGGAAATTCTGCTTCCTACAAATCAGGCATGTCTGAGACTTCCGGGTACAGACGGCAAGGCAAAAATGAGTAAGTCACTCGGAAACTGTATTTATCTTTCGGATGACAGTGATACCATTAAAAAGAAAATTATGGGTATGTATACAGATCCTGATCATATAAAAGTAAGCGATCCGGGTAAGGTTGAGGGAAATACAGTATTTACATACCTTGACGCTTTCTGCAAGCCTGAACAGTTTGAAAGATACCTGCCTGATTATGCAAATCTTGATGAACTCAAAGATCATTACAAGAGAGGCGGTCTGGGTGATGTAAAGGTAAAGAGATTCTTAAACAGTGTTCTTGAGGAAGAGCTTGAACCAATCAGACTCAGACGCAAGGAACTTGAAAAGGATATTCCTTACATTTATGAAGTACTCAGAAAGGGAAGTGAAGCAGCAAGAGAAAGAGCAGCACAGACACTTTCAGAGGTTAAGAACGCAATGAAAATCAACTATTTTGACGATGCTGAACTTATCAAGGCACAGTCTGAAAAGTACAGCGGATAAATTATAAATTTATCAGTTACCAAACTAAACGTTTCGGTCAAGCCTTTTTTGCTCTGCATCCCTTTGAGAAAAGGCTTGCGGAATCCAAAGGCAGAGCCTTTGGTCGTCATCCGCAGATGGCGAAACTCCTTGCCTAAGAGGCGTATTTACGAGGGGTGAATTGAAAAACAGCCAGTGGGCTGTTTTTCAAGAGGGGACGCTTTGCAAGAAAAAGCGTCCCCTTTCTTTGGTCGTACTTAGAACTTGTTCTCAAGCTTGCCTGCCGATTTAATCGGCATGAAATTTTAGTTTAAGGTTTTTCCACAGCCTGACCGGAACTTTTAGTTTTGTGAATACAGATTTTTTTATAAACTGTATAATTTACATTCCGATTGTTTTGGGATTTCTTTTAGACAGTATACTTGATTTTGTCCGTGTGCAGAATGTTGTCAAAAATTATAAAAACAAATAGTATTTTGTTATTTTCGCCAAATTGATTTGTGTTTGTTTGTGAAAAAGGTAAAATTTAAAAATGTGTGATACAAAATTCATTGTACAATATTAGCCAAAATGAAGAAAAAGAAATCCAAACTATTGAAAAAAAAGCGGATTTGTAGTATAATATTAAATATAACTATGCATTTGTAAACGTTTAAAACCTTGCAGATGCTGAATTCAGTTTGTGAAAATTATATATGGAATGGAGAATTAAAATGGCAGAAAAACCGGATGTAAAACTTATCAAGGAAAAATTCCTTGACAGACTTGAAGTTAAATTTAACGTTTCACCTGATGAAGCTTCAAACACTCAGATTTATCAGGCTTTATCTTCAATCATTGTTGAAGAACTCAAGAAAAAACGTCAGAAGTTTATAAACAGAGTTCACTCGGACGGCAAAAAGCAGATCTATTACCTCTCAATGGAATTCCTTATGGGTCGTTCACTCAAGACAAGCCTCTATAACCTTGAAATTGCCAAGGATATGGAAAAGATGCTTGCTGAATACGATATTAAGCTTGACCACATTTTTGAATGTGAACCTGATGCAGGTCTTGGTAACGGCGGTCTCGGTCGTCTTGCAGCATGCTACCTCGACGCACTCGCAACACAGGCTTTCCCTGCTATGGGTTACTCAATCTGTTATGAATATGGTATCTTCAAGCAGAAGCTCGAAGACGGCTGGCAGACAGAACTTCCTGATAACTGGCTCCCAGGCGGTCAGGTATGGCTTGATGCACGTCCTGAACTTGCTATCCCTGTACACTTTGAAGGTGAACTCCACGAATACTGGGATAATCAGTATCACCACCTCTCACATGTAAACTACTCAACAGTAAACGCTATCCCTTATGATATGTACGTTTCAGGTCATGACAGCGAAGGCGTTTCTGTTCTCAGACTCTGGGCTGCTAAAGCTCCAAGCTTTGATATGTCAATGTTTAACCAGGGCGACTATGAAAAGGCTCTCGGTCAGAACGCTGCTGCAAATGCTATTTCAAAGGTTCTTTATCCTAACGATAACCACCTTGAAGGTAAGTCACTCAGACTCCGTCAGCAGTACTTTATGTGTGCAGCTTCAGTAGGTGACATTGTAAACAATCATATGTCAGTTTACGGCACACTCGACAACCTCCACGAAAAGGTTGCTATCCATATCAACGACACACATCCGACACTCGCTGTTCCTGAACTTATGAGAATCCTTCTCGATGACTGTGGTTACTCATGGGATAAGGCTTGGCACATTGTTTCAAATACTTTTGCTTACACAAACCACACTGTTATGGCAGAAGCTCTTGAAAAGTGGGATGTAAACCTCGTTAAGAGAATTATTCCTAGAATTTTCTCTATCATTGTTGAAATCAACAATCGTTACTGTGCAGGTCTTATGGAACGCAACGGTGGTGACAGTGCAAAGACAACAAGAATGTCTATCATCAAGGACAATCAGATTCACATGGCTACACTTTGTGTTGTTGCTTCACACAGCATCAACGGTGTTTCAAAGCTTCACTCTGAAATCATCAAGCAGAGCGTATTCAATGATGAATATACAGATACTCCAAGAAAGTTCAAGAACGTAACAAACGGTATTGCATACAGAAGATGGCTTTATCAGTCAAACCCTGGTCTTACAAAGCTTCTTGACGATAAAATTGGTCCTAAGTTCCTCCATGACGGAAGTGAACTCAAGAAGCTCTGCGTATTTGAAAACGACAAGGCTGTTCTTGAAAAGCTCATGAAGATCAAGAAGGAAAACAAGGAACGTTTTGCAAAGTATGTTAAGAATCAGAGCGGATTTGCTATTGATACAAACAGCATTTTCGACGTTCAGGTTAAGAGACTTCACGAATATAAGCGTCAGCACCTGAATGTTATGAACATTCTCGCTGATTACGATTATCTCCTTCAGAACCCTGATGCAGACTTCACTCCAAAGACATATATCTTTGCGGCAAAGGCTGCTCCTGGTTACTATCTTGCTAAGCAGATTATCAAGCTTATCTGGGCTATTTCTGAAGAAATCAGAAAGAATCCTAAGATCAGCAAGAAGCTTTCTGTATACTTCCTCGAAGACTACAGCGTTTCACTTTCAGAACTTCTCATGCCATCAGCTGATATTTCTGAACAGATTTCACTTGCAGGTACTGAAGCATCAGGTACAGGCTGTATGAAGCTCATGCTTAACGGTGCTGTTACACTTGGTACACTTGACGGTGCAAACATCGAAATCAAGGATGCAGCAGGTGAAGACAATATCGTTATCTTTGGTATGAAGACAGAAGAAGTAAACGATCTCAAGAGAAGAGGCTACAACCCAACTTCTTACTATGAATCAAATCCTGTTATCAAGAGTGCAATCGACAGAATGTACCGTGGTATCAACGGTTGCAGCTTCAATGACGTTGCAAACTCACTCAAGGACATGGATCCATACATGGTTCTTGCTGACTTTGAATCATACAGAAACGCTCAGCAGTACATCACAGAATGCTACAACGACAAGACAAAGTGGGCTAAGATGTCACTCAACAACATTGCAGGTGCAGGTATCTTTGCGGCTGACAGAGCTGTTACAGAATACGCTAAGGACATCTGGGGACTTTAATTTATAATATTATCTGACATTTCAGTCGTATTATAATATATATCTTTCAAAACCCACGAAAACTTATATCAAAAATTAAATTCAGATTTGTAGGGGCTGATGCCCATATCAGCCCGTGAATTAATATTTATTTTGCGGGTCGATGCAGGCATCGACCCCTACTATTATCATTAACAAATAATACAAATTCATTTTATATGATTAAACCAAAAACTGTAAATGGAGTGAGTTATGAAAAAAATATTTGACAGTTGGGATCCCGAATACAAAAAGCCGTTTGGTGCGGTGAAAAAAGGGGAAACCTGTGAATTTCACATTAAATTACCAAAAAGTACAGTGCTTGATTTTCCGCCTGTACCGATTCTCGTTGTTTTCAGAACAGGTTACAAGGAAACTTTCCTTGCTATGAACTTTGAAAAAGAAGAAGGAGACTATAACGTTTATACAACAAACTATACTCCTAAACATGCCGGTGTACATTACTACTATTTTTCATACAAGCAGAATGGAACAAGAAACTATATCAAAAAAGTAAGCTGTCATAACAGCGAAATAAACAGTGGTGATCTTTTTCAGCTTACTGTATACAATGAAGGCTACAAAACACCTGATTTCCTAAAGGGTGGTATTATGTACCAGATTTTCCCTGACAGATTCTACAAGAGCGGTAAAAAGCATGAAAATGTGCCGACAGACCGTGTGATGAGAGAAAACTGGGAGGATACTCCTTACTATCGTCCTGACGAAAACGGTCATGTCTGGAACAACGACTACTTCGGCGGTGACCTTGATGGTATCAGACAGAAACTTCCTTATATAAGCAGTCTTGGTGTTACATGTATTTACCTGAACCCTATTTTTGAATCGCATGAAAATCACAGATACAATACCGCAAACTACAGAAAAGTAGACCCTCTGCTTGGTACAAATGAAGATTTCAGAAAACTCTGTGAGGCAGCGAAATCTTATGGTATTTCAATAATCCTTGACGGCGTTTTCTCACATACAGGTGCGGACAGTATCTACTTTAACAAGTTTAACAGATATGACAGCCTCGGTGCATATAACTCAAGAGACAGCGAATTTTTCCCTTGGTACACATTCTCCAATTATCCTGACGGCTATGAAGCGTGGTGGGGTATTGACACACTTCCGAACGTAAGGGAAAACAATGAACAGTACACAAATTATATCTGCGGCGATGGCGGCGTTCTCGACTACTGGATCAGCATGGGTGCGGCAGGTTATCGTCTTGACGTTGCTGATGAACTCCCTGATGAATTCCTTGATAATTTAAACAAGTGTGTTAAAAAGCACGGTAAGGAAAAAATTATTATCGGTGAAGTATGGGAAGACGCATCAAACAAGGAAAGCTACGGCGTTCAGCGTCGTTATCTTATCGGTGATCAGCTTGACTCTGTAATGAACTATCCGTTCCGTTCAGCTATCATGAACTATGTAATGGGCGGAAGTCCGTTTGATTTCAGATACGCTGTAATGACTATCCTTGAAAACTATCCAAAGCCTTCTATTGACGTTCTTATGAACAGTATTTCAACTCATGATATTGAAAGAGCTATAAATGTACTCGGCGGTGAAAGCTGTGATGGTAAGGATAAGGACTGGATGTGTAATCACTGGCTTTCAGATCATGAATACACACTCGGCAGAAATCGTCTTAAAGTAGCTATGGCTATTCAGTTCTTCCTTCCTGGTGTTCCGTGTGTTTACTACGGTGATGAGGCAGGACAGCAGGGATATAAGGATCCGTTTAACAGACGCTGCTATCCTTGGGGTAAGGAAGACAAGGAACTCGTTGAATTTGTAAAGACTCTCGGACGTGTAAGAAGAAGTTCAAAGCTGTTTATTGACGGTAAATTCTCGTTCCTTTATATGGACGATAATGTTATTGCATTCTCAAGAACAAGAGCATATCGCAAAAAAGCTATGATTATCTTTGTGAACCGTTCTGACAGAGAACAGGTTATTGATAAAAATAAGATGGATATGAGACAGTATACATTCTATAAAACTATTCACGGCGATATAAAATATGATGATAAAATCGTTATTCCGCCATATGATTACGTTGCATTTAAGATTGAACTGCCTCTTGATGAACAGTAAAAATAAAAGGACGCATTTTGAAGTGCGTCCTTTTAGTTTTTCGGAAATCATTTCTAAAGATTTTTGTAATTAACGGCAGAGAGTAATCTCTGCCATTTTATTTTACGTATTTTTTTCGAGGTCATCAATTCTGTGGTTAGCGACTTTAATCTGTTCTTCCAGTACCGGAATACGCTCAGCGAAATG
>JAFQBO010000103.1 GCA_017416665.1 Oscillospiraceae bacterium | reverse complement strand
GATTATAATCTGCATATTCATTGAATCTTTGATGAGAAATCCATGTTAATTTGTTATCAGTCATTATTCTTCCTCACTCTTACCTACTGAATCAATAAGTTTTGCGATAGTTTCATATTCATAAAAATCAGTAATCTCAATAGATTTACCGGTTTCCTCCTCAAAATCCTGGCATATCTGAGCTGCCAGATAAGAATTACCGCCGAGATCGAAAAAAGATTCATCCTCATCCGGCATTAATTCAAGTTTCAAAACGTCCTGCCATATTTTTTTCATTACTTCTTTCATAAAACATACTCCTGCAAAAAATTACTCACGATTACCCTTGAGACTTATTACCATATCAACTTTATCAACCTTTTTACGCAGTAAAAACAGTGAAACAATATAGCTTAACAAAACAATTATTCCACATATAATAACAGATATTGCACTTATAGCCGGCGTCATAACAACATGCATTTCAGAGACCATAAGACTACAAAGAATATTCATTCCCGAAACCGCAACAGGTACAGCAATAATAAATCCTATCAGAACAAGTATGTGATTTGTATTAAGCACAATTCTGTTGATCTCCATGTTGTGATAACCCAACACCTTAAACAATGATATATTTGATTTATTTTCTTCAATAAGCATGTTAACAACCAGATACACAGAAATTATACTCATAAGTATACCCATAAACATCATTCCATAAATAAAGCCATTCATAGCTGACATTGCAGTGTTTAATGTGTCAAGTATACCTTCTTCATCGCTCATATAAGCAACCTCACTGCTGTCAATATCAAGCGCAGTATCAGAATAAATCACATTATATGAGTTGTCTGGAATACCTATAATCTCAGCCGCATTATCTGAGGATGTAATGATTGCCTGCTGTGTATTGTCATTTGATACGCCATCTATTACTATTTCAGTTTCTTCGAGTGTGACAGTGTTGATAATAGTCAGAATATCACCTTTGTGAAGATCATGTTCAACTGAAACAGCATTTGAAATATAATAACCATCAGCCTGATAGTTTCCCTCAATTAACTCAATATCTGAATAGGCACTGTCATCCGGTACGCCATTTAAAGCAATCTGACTTGTTCCATCCTTCATTTCAAAAGTTGCAGAAATACCATGGTAACCTTCATAAATATCTTCGGTTTCAATATGATTGAGATAATAGGCATATTTATAAACTGCCGCACTCTCAACACCCTTTTCCATTAAGTCATCAACTGTATCCTTCATTGAAAAACCAAATAAACATAAAAAACCACTTAAAAACATACACAATACTACAAGAACAGATCTTCCGAAATGAGCAAAAAGTTCACGCATTTTAAATTTGGTACGGAAATTCATATTGCTTTTTGCAAGCATATGGGATCTTTTTTTATCAGAATCATCTCTTTCCAGAAGCATTGAAACAATATTTTTTTTCAAAACAGAAATTGACTTTATGTATACAACAAGACCATACAGTATAACAGGAATAAGACAACAGATAACTGCAACAGCTGGTCTGATATAATAATCATAATTTATCATCTGATAATCGATAACAAAGTACATTGCAACACCTTTGCCGGCAACTATAGCCAACAGAACACCCAGAATGCCTCCAATCAGACCCGGAATTATTCCATAAATACAATAATGGAAACTGATTTCTCTGTTCCGGTAACCAAGAGCTGTTAACGTGCCTATATACTTTTTTTCCTTATCCATCATTCTGCCGATTACAGTTGAAACCATTATCATTATAACAATAAACAGAATTGGTGCTAATGAACAAGCTTCCACAAAGATTATATCACCTGCGGACTTAGGACTTTCAATTCTCTCATTTGCTTCTGCTGACAAATACTGATATGCTCCGTATTTTTCATATAATTCTGTACGAAAAGCACTAATCTTTGATTCATTTTTATATAAAACAGAGTAATAAAAGGTTTCATTCCAACTGTTTTCAGCCAAAAGTTTTTCATAATCTTTTTTATCAAGCTGAATCATACAAAAGTTCTCTTTATCAACCCATGCATCATTCATATTTTTCTTTGAATAAATATAATCCGAACGTATTGCCAAACCGACGATCTCAAAAGATTCATCTTCAATTTCAAGCTCATCACCAACGCTTAATGAATTACTGTCAGCAAAATCCCTGTCAATTAAAACTTCATATTCACCGATTACATCTTTTCCCTCAAGAAGCTGATACTTATTCACCTTATCAGCCGGACTGAATATACGATAAGATTTTTCATTACTTTCAACGTCCATATATGCAGTTTTTTCAACCAGGAGACTATACTCTTTCTCCAGTTCTTGAATATTATCATCACTCAGTTCGACAGCTGTCTGAAACTGTGCATCTTCAACATTATATTCATCCATAAGAGACTGAATATCTTCCTTTATCATATC
>JAFQBO010000102.1 GCA_017416665.1 Oscillospiraceae bacterium | reverse complement strand
GCATGTAGTCAAAAGCCATAGGAGTTGTGTTTTCGGTATGAACAATCTCATCACCGATTTCATTCTGAATTGTACCGATAAGACCGGTTTTTATACCATTTTGCATAAGAATATTTTTTATAACGTTTGTAATGGTAGTCTTGCCGTTTGTACCGGTAACACCGATAAACTTCATTTTTCTTTCAGGATGGTCAAACCATGCCGCACAAAGCTCACCGTAATATTTTCTGGAGTTTTCCACGATAAGCTGTCTGTCACCGAGTCCGAGATCCCTTTCGGCAATGACAAGTGCCGCACCCTTTTCAAGCATTTCCGCCGCCGCATCATGCCCGTCAAACGAGCCACCCTTTACGCATACGAAAATGCAGTCCTTCTGAACTTTTCGTGTATTGTCGGTAATAAGACTTATTTCCATATCCGACAGCTTTAAATTATCCTTTTGTTCAATTAACTGATAAAGCTTCATAACTTTACTCTCCCTTCGCCTTCAAGGCACACAGGTTTTTTCTTTATTATTGGATTTATACAAGAACTTATTCTCATCAGCCCGACTGGTCATCTACGCCAAAAGTAAGCTCGACAACAGTACCTCTCGGAACTCTTGTGCCTGTCGGCTCTGACTGTGACTGAACTACCGAACCGCTGTTATCGGTTGTTGCACCCTTTGCAATAAAGTTAAGCCCGTAGCTGGTCATAATGTAGTTTGCATCATCGAGAGTATAGCCTCTCATTTCAGGCACTTCAACATATTCAGCACTGTAGTTTTCTTCTGTATAAAGTACAACTATACCGCCAGGAGCAACAGTTGTACCTGTAATAGGCATCTGTCCGAGAACATTCTGACCTTCACCCACAACCTCACATGTAAGACCTTCACTTTCAATCTGCTTTCTGGCTTCTTCAACAGTAAGATCCTCAACAAGCGGAATAATAACATCAAGGTTTTCAGCTTCTTCCGCTGTATATTCAGGATAGTAGCCGAGATACGGCAGAACCTCTTCCATTACCTTTCTGCTGCATGGTACGGCAACCTTACTTCCGTAGTATTCACCCGACATAGGTTCATCAATCATGATAAGCAGAATAATTTCAGGATCATTTGCCGGTGCAAAGCTACAGTATGAACCTACATATCGCATCGGTTCTTCATCTGTACCTGCATATTCGTCAAGCTTTTCGGAAGTACCACTCTTACCGCCGACATGATAACCCTTGATATACGCACCGTTCTGTACGGCAACGGTTTCAAGTGTTTCGCACATAAGCTGAGAAGTTTCCTTTGAAATTACCTGACGCTTTACTGTTTTTTCATTTGTAAGTACAACGTTTCCGTCATTGTCCACGATTTTGCTTACAACATAAGGTGTTACAAGTTCACCGCCGTTAATTACAGCCGCATAGCTTGTAATCATTTCTATAGGAGTAATCTTGTTTGTCTGACCGAACGAGCATGATGCAAGTTCGACAGCACCCATACCGTTAAGACTCTGATAATAGCTTGTTGCTTCCGCAGGAAGATCTATGCCTGTACGTTCAGTAAGACCGAACGCCTTAAAGTAGTTGAAAAAG
>JAFQBO010000101.1 GCA_017416665.1 Oscillospiraceae bacterium | reverse complement strand
GACTTATTTGAATTATCCAGTCTTTCGGAAATATGACTTATGTAATCATCAAAATCATTTGAATAGAATTTTTGTTTTTCTGCCATAGGTTTAGAGGACATTTCAAGCATCTCATCAAATATCATTTCACAGCGTTCCATTTCAGTGAGATATTCTATAAACCGTATATCAGGTACTTCACCGAGCTGAGGACGGTAATCATTACTGTAATCTGTAAGTAATCGATGATAATCCGCAACAATGCCAAATGCCATTTTTTCCTTTTCCTCAAGTAGATTTCGTTCCTGTACAATATTTTTTGTTGCTTCAAATTCCTGTTTGGTAAATTTTGTTTCAACAGGAATATTCAAGCCAAAATCCTGATTTATCTTTTTGGCAGCTTCATAGATACTTGAAAGATTGAAAAACTTCTGTACAAAGACAAACATATCTCCGCCTTCACCACAGCCGAAACACTTGAACCCCTTTTCATATATTTTCATAGACGGAGTTTTTTCATTATGAAACGGACAGTTGCAGAAACCGCTTCGGTTAACATTAAGTCCGTAGCCCGTTACAATTTCCATCATTGAAATACGTTCTTTTACTTCCTGAAAAATATTCATTTTAACCTCCGTTGTTGCTGTGTCTTTGCTGAACGATTTTCTGATACATTTTAAGCTTGCCGAGAAGTGATTCCTTTTTCTTCTCTTTGGTATCGACAGGAGCAGATTTTGCAGAATGTGTTATCTCAGCTTCGGTTATTTTGTTTTCAGCAGGAGTAAGGTCGAGAATTTTATACAGATTTTCTTTCAGTTCATCTTCCTGGGAATACTGCTCATAACAGTCAAGAAGCTCATCCTGAGTATCAATCGGGAGTTTGTCGAAGTAACTGTCAGATTTACCGATAAGCTTGAGTATTACATCCTTTGCAATACGTTCGTTTATATGATTTATAGCACTTATATCAGCCTTGTTGTGGGCAAGTCCATAAGCTGCCTTTTTCAAATCCTCACAAATGAGTATGGTTTTGTTGATGTTTTTAGTATACTCATAGTAGGTTTTTGCAAGCATTACTTCTTCTTCGCACAGACTTTCACTATATGTGCTTATTACTTCTTTTATGGTTATCATAATGACCTCCTTGTATTTTCATTCGCCATTGACGAATTTTAATGACAGTTATCAAAAGTATCGGATTTACAATAGATATAAGCTGCATACATTCGATGAAATAACTTATGCAAAATATAATAACAGTTATTATGTTTTGCGATATTCAATTTAAAATAAAATCTATGCAGCATCAATAAAATAGATGAATTTTCGTCAGATACAAAAGATTGAATTACAGATAATTCAAATTCAATCGCTTTTATATCAGAATTAAGTTTAAGTAAATCATCATCAGTAGTATAATTCAGAGAATTGTATAAAGTATCAAAATTGACTTCTTTATTTAAAATTCTGTTTTCAGAAATCAACTCTGTGATGATATGTTCTGTTAGATTTAATTCAGTTGTTGAGATTTCTTTGTTTCTGAGCCATTCAATTATTTTCAGTAATTCTTTTTCCATAGCTTCATTAAATAATGGATATTTAAATGAATTTGGTATTATATAATTTTGTTTGTTATTATTCATCAAACTTCCTTTCAATTCGCCATTGGCGAATTTTTTATTATTACTTGACAAACCCTATTAAATAGGGTATAATATAAGTGGTGATAGAAATGACACGAATTTTTGTAATTCTTCCTGAGTTTGATAAAAGGTGGAAAGAATTAAATTTGACAGATAATGATTTAAAACGGTTGCAGTCTGAACTTTTGACAAATCCGCAAGTTGGTGCTGTTATGAAGGGAACAGGACGATTGAGAAAAATGCGTTTTGCATTTGAAAATCGTGGTAAAAGTGGAAGCATACGAGTGCTTTATGTTGATTTTCTTGATTATGAGAAAATATATCTTATAACGGCATATACTAAAAATGAAAAGGATAATTTATCAAAAGCTGAAGCGAATGAAGTAAAAACTTTAATTGATTATCTTGAACATGAGTTAAAGAAAAGGGGGAAATAATATGAAAATTTTTGATAGTATAAAAACAGGTTTACATGAAGCTATTGAATATGAAAAAGGAAATATCAAAGCAAAGTCTGTAAGTATTTCGGTTGAGCCATTACAAAATTTTTCAGCTTCGGAAATTCGAGAAATACGCAACAATTTAGGACTTACTCAGGCATTGTTTGGAGCAGTTATAGGTGTTTCAACAAAAACAGTAGAAGCTTGGGAAACAGGAACAAATCAGCCTAATGGTGCTGCCAAACGAATTATCTCATTGATAAAATTTGACCCACAGTTTCTTGAAAAATATCATATAGTAAGTAAAAACTAATCTGAAACAGCTTCGTTATGAAGCTGTTTTTTATTGTTATTCAAACAAAAACTTTACACTTTTATCAGCATCAATATACAGTCGAGCAGAGAAGTTCTTTCCCGACTTACTAATAAAACCCTTAAGCATTGAAGTTGTTCCGTTTAAAATAAGATTTTTGGCTACACTTTCAGTTATTACTTTTCCGGCAATGGTTTTCCATACAACTAATCCGCAACCATTTTTTCCACCGCAACAACTGTACGCTTTTGATGTTTCCAAAACATCTTTTCCACATAATGGACATTTACAAAAGAACTTATTTTTAAAGCTTACTTTATTATTGATATTATTAATATTTGCATATGTCCTAACAAGCTCTGTTGTAAATTCTTCTATTTCTTTCATAAAGGTATCTGCCTGATATTGTCCTTTTTCAATTGCCTGAAGTTTACATTCCCACTCAGCTGTAAGCTTTGGTGATTTTATATATTCAGGGAGAATATTTATAAGGTTAATGCCTTTGTCTGTTGGTATCAGATTTTTTCCCGAACGCTGAACATATCCTGTCCTGATAATCTTTTGAATAATACCTGCCTGTGTTGCCTGAGTTCCTATGCCTTTCTTTTCAGCGTTTTCATCGTCATAATCATCGTTTCCAGCCTTTTCCATAGCAGCAATCAGAGAAGCGTCTGTAAAGTGCTTTGGAGGAGTTGTCTGATGATTTGCAATTTCAGACTTAACATTATCTATAACAACACCTTCTGCAATATCAGAAGGAAAAATAACTTCCTTTGATGATATGTTTTTTTCCATAATCTGTTCATAGCAGATTTTATACGCAGTTTTCCATCCGTTTTCAATTATTTTGTTGCCTTTAGCTGTAAAATCCGCATCGGCACATTTGAGGGTAATAACTGTCTGTTCAAGATGATGGGGAATACCTGTTGCACATATCAGCTGAGTACATATGAGTTGTAATATCTTTTTCTGAGTAACTGTAAGCAATTCAAGATTTTTATTGTCAGATATGCTGAGTGTCGGGAGCAGTGCATGATGATCAGTAACTTTCTTATCGTTTATTACAGCGTTTACAGTAGGGGAGTAGGTGGCTGTTTTCATAAAATCAACAGATACGTTGCAAAGCTGATAGAGTTTGTCTGTCATACTTGCATTGACATAATTGCTGTCAGTACGAGGGTATGTAATAAGCTTTTTTTCGTAAAGCTCCTGAGCAATGTCGAGTGTCTGCTGAGCTGTCAGACCAAGTGTACGGTTGGCTGTTTTCTGTAAGTCTGCCAAATTTAAAAGCTTTGGAGGATTTACAGTTTTCTTTTCAGTATTTATTGATTTTATGAAAGCATAGGAATTATTTGCATTTTCAGAAAGCTTCATAGCATCTTCAATATTATTTATTTTTTCGCTTTCAGCTTTGAATTTGTTACAGTCTATCACAACCGTGTAATACTTTTCGGGAGTGAAATTGCTTATGTCATATTCACGTTTTACAATGAGATTGAGAGTAGGTGTCTGAACTCTGCCGATAGTAAGCTTTGATTTGTAAGCACAGGAAAACAGTCTTGTGGCATTCATACCTACAAGCCAGTCGGCTTTGCTTCGGGCGTATCCTGCATTGTATAATCTGTCATAGTTGCTGTCAGGTGTTAGATTTGCAAAACCGTTTCTTATTTCATTTTCCTCTACAGATGAAATCCATAAACGCTTAACAGGTTTACTGCACTTTGAAAGCTTGTATACATATCTGAAAATACATTCACCTTCACGTCCGGCATCTGTTGCACATATTACCTCATCAACATCACTTCTGTTAAGAAGTGTTTTCAGAAGCTTGTACTGTTCAGCTGTTTTCTTACTTACAGCAAACTTCCACATTTGTGGAATAATAGGGAGAGTGTCAATGCTCCAGTTTGACAGGCTTGCATTGTAGCTTTCAGGCATAGCAAGTTCCACAAGATGACCTATGCACCAGGACACTATGTAGCCGTTGCCTTCAATGAAGCCTTTGTTTTTGTTTGTTGCTCCAAGCACCGAAGCTATGTTTGTTCCGACACTTGGCTTTTCTGCGATTACTAATTTCATTTTGAGTCCTTTCTTTGACAAAAATATTTCTTTTGAATGAAATTCCTGATATTTTTTATAATATAAGACATTCAGCTGCTAAATATTATAAAAACAGAAAATTTTACCTATAAGAAAAATCCTAAAAAATTATCTGGTTTATTCGGGAAATTCTTATAAATTTCATCCATATGTTTGCGATATTCATTGATATCATCTGCATAGTTTTCTGAATTGATTTTTTTATTTTTTTCATTTTGAGATTGTAGTTTTAAATTTATTGATTTTTCTGTAATCTTTGAGTTCATTTTAATTCCTTTCTATTCGCTATTGGCGAATTATATTATTTTAAAATTGATTTTTATTGACCTTTGACATTTATTATTTTATATGGTATTATTATAAAAATTAATTCTTTGAGGAAAAAATAATGAGTGATGAATTAAAGATTGTTTTAGAGATTTTAGTAAGTTTAGTAATACCTATTGTTATGGAATATATTAATAGTAAAAAGAAAAATACTAAAGAAAATATTATAAATAAAAATATAAATATTATTGAAAATAAAAAAATTACATATGTAGTTAATATTTTTTTAGAACCACAAAAACAGGACACATACTTTAGGAGTCTATGTTATGTATTATTTATTGTGGTGGGATTTTTATTATTTACAAAATTTCATAACTTTTTTTTCATGATTTTAATTTTTGGATTTGAACTAATGTGTTTTAAGGAAGAGAAATTTTTTAAAAAATATGTTAATATATCATTGTTGCTATTGTTTGTTATAAGTAGCTTCTTGTTTATTTTTCCAGTTTTTTACAATGACGAATATATATGTTATATTAATAATGAAAATTATATTACTCCAAAAGTTATTTTATCTGTTATGTTTCAATTTATAGCATTTGTGTTATGGTTCTTAATAATATTTACCAATATTTTAAAAGGTTATAAAACAAAAGAAAAATTCAAAAACTTTAATTTTTCAGCTAAGGCACAGATGACATGTGCTATATTTGCAACTTTATTTATGTCAGGATTTATAGAAATTTTTTATTAACCTTTGAATAGTTGATTTAAGCGAAAGTTTCTTGTTAAATAATAATTCACTTAATCCGGTAATCAAATAAGTTGCTATACCAATAAATAACAAAGAGTCAGTAAATGAATAAAATTTGAATATCATTGCCGACATAAGAAAATGATAAAATCCAATCATAAAATAATAATACATTTTCTCATAATTCTTACTTTTTATATGCTTCTTTATCCTAAAAAGCCAATCAAAAAAGTAAATTAATATTATTAGAAAATATAGTATGCATAATATTATTTTTATATAATACATATTGTCCCTTTCTATTCGCCAATGGCGAATTTGATTATTTTATTGATTTACATTTAAACAGCAGGTATACATTTTTTTCACAGCTTACAACATGTTCTTTCTCTATATTAAGAATTTTAAATTCATAGTTGTTTTCATCGCAAAAATTTTTAAAGTTTATGTATTCATCTTTAGAAAGATTGATAATAAGTATTTTTTTACCATTACCACCGCCACCAATAGCAAGCTTGCTTTTTCGTTTGTGTTTTTTTATAAAATACATCTTCATGGCTAATCCTTTTCATTCGCAAATGGCGAATTTTGAGTGTTATTGTATACATCATAAAAATGATTGTTCACAGAATACATTTCAAACAAAAATCTTATAAGAAATTCCCTGATATAGTATTCAAATTCATCTTCGTTAATATTGTCTTTTTGCTTTTCCTGAAGTATTCTCATAACTGAAAACAGTTCATCTTCTAACTCTTTTGTAAAAAGAGGAGCTGTAATATTCTCGTATAGGATGTTCTTTTTTTCGTCAGGAATATCGGGCATATTATTGAATCTCTCAATAGCAGATTGGCTGCGAGCATTTTCTTTGAAATATGAACGATTGAATTCTCTTACTATGTTTTTTTCATTATTCATAATTACAGAAAGTCCTTTCTTGGAATAATTCGCCATTGGCGAATTTAACAATTCAAACTGTATGATTTGTATATTGACAGGGGATAAAATATACTATATAATAAAAGTATAAAAGGATATAAATTGGAGGTGTTTTTATGAGTACAAGAGATTATGCTGTAAGTGTTCTGAATTCTTTATCAGAAAATCAGTTGTTGGATTTTTTAAGACTATTTGCTGATGATAATACGTTGGCACTTGTAGAAAGCGAAATGATAGCAAACAATCCAAATAGAAAACATTATAATAGTTTAAGTGAGATTTTAGCAGAAATTGACGAGGAAAGTGATGACGATGAGTAAGCAACATATCTATGAATTGGATAGAACCGCAATATTTAAAAAAGACCTGAAAAGAGCTAAAAAACGTGGCTGTAATATAGATTTGCTTAATGAAATCATTGAAAAATTACTTTGTGGTGAGGTACTTCCCGAAAAATATAAAGACCACGCTTTGACAGGAAATTATAAAAATCACAGAGAATGTCACATAGAGCCTGATTGGTTACTTGTTTATCGTGTCTTTGAGAACACTTTGATATTATCACTTGTTAGAACAGGAACACACAGCGATTTAGATTTTTAAGCTTCAGCTTCGGCTGAAGTTTTTTATGTTTGGAATAATTCGCCATTGGCGAATTATTCTTTAATCTTCCATATATTCTTCAATTTCTTCATCATCTGAAGTCATCTGAGTTTTATCGTTGAAACTGTTGAAATCTTCATTGAACGACTCGTCGTAAGAATTGTTAGATGAGCTTTTTTTCTTCTTTATGAACATGAAAAGAACTGCAACGAGTACTGCACCGATTACGCCAAGTACTATCCATAAAATATTGGTTGTAAGGCTGTTTTTTTTCTTTATTTTTGTGTCAGCAGTTGTTGTATGCTTCTTTGTGGTTGCATCTTCAGATTCATTGTCTGATGGGGTTGTTTCTTTCTGAAGTTCTTCCTGAAGCTCGAACTCCTCAATTTCAGAAATGGCATTTTCATTGAGAGAGTTGTTTTCATTACTCTTGTCAAGAAGTGATGTGAGGTCTGCTGTATCAACGGCGTTAAAGAACAGACAGCTGCCGTCTGAATTATTGATAATCAGATAGAATACATCACCGGTTCTTGTAGTAACTGTGAACATGGATTTATCGCTGTAATCTATTGTTGTGCTGTTAATGGTCAGTGCATTGTTTTTCAGATTATCATTAAGATTTGCGGCATCATCTTCACCAACATAATTGAGGATTTCCTCGAAGAAGGCAGGGGAGCCTACTTCTTCTTCACTAAGTATTACTGAACCAACACCGTGCTGATGAGCTGTTGTACTTTTTTGGGGTTCTGTTACATCAGTTACGGCTGTTTCTGAAATGGTTGTTGCTGTTGTTACTTCATTATTCTCCTTGACTGTTGTCTCGGGTTCAGCCGAAACAGACATTGAAAGCAATAATGATGATAAAACTGCTGATATAAGAAATGGTTTAATTTTCATCTATTCTGACCTCCGTATGTAAAGTTGAATTTGCAGTGTTTTCAAAGCTGTTTTCAACTTCTTTTTTAGCTTCGGCTTCAAGTTTTTGCTGTTTGTAGAGTGCAAGAGCTTCGGCAAGTTCTTCTGCCGATAAGCCTGAATGTTTGTGATTAAGCTGTAATATTTGGCTTTCAATAGTTTCAAGATTTTCTCTGTATTTCATAAGCTTTTCTTCTTCTTTGTCAATAAGCTTAATAACCTGTTCTTTTTTTCTTTTCAGGACAGCCATCTTATCCTGAAATACAGTTTCTTTCATTTTTTAATCTCCTTTTGTTGTAGTAGTTGTCGTTTCCTGAATCGGAACATAAGGCTGTATAAATGTCAGAGGATCAATAAGTTCGCCATTGCTATGACCTAATCTGAGTTCAAGGTGTAAGTGGTTTCCTGTTGACCATCCCGTGCATCCTGCTGTACCGAGAACCTGTCCGTTTTTAACTTTGTCACCGACATTGACATATACTTGAGCCATATGACCGTATGAAATATAGTAAACGCCATCATCCGTAAGAATATCCACATAATTGCCGTAGTTACCTCCACAGCCACAACCATAATCCTTTGGATAATCGTGCGTACAGCTTGTATAAATTTTTACTACCGTACCATCGGCAATAGCAAGTTCTTCTGTTCCGTGAGGTACGCCGAAATCAACGCCCTTGTGAAATTCCGTTGAGCCATCATCCCAGTAACGATAACCGAACGGAGAAGTAATGTAACTTTCCCATGCAAATGCGAACGGACTTGAAAATGCCTTTACCATACCGCCTTTAAACTCATAGTAGTTCTGATATTTTTCACGCTGTTCATCGGATAAATACAAATCAAGAATTTCCTCCCAGGTCATAAGTTCCTCAATGTTGTATTTCAGTACAATGATTTCTTTAGGCTCAGATACCTTTACAACATAATCAGTACCGTTTTTTGCCAGAATAGTATGTGTACTCGGCAAAGGTGAAGGCAGTATTGCTTCGGGTATGATATATGTTTTCGTTTCGATTATCTGTTCAGGTTCAAGGCTGTAGGTGATTGAATACATACTCGTGAATACATCGGTAATGACATCTTTTGCGTCCTCAAAATGCCAGCTGTCAACATAAGGAATGTAGTAAGCTGATAAGAATGAAAGCAGAGCATTGTTGTCGTTCATGAATTCACAGACGGACGATTCCTTTTTGTCAAATTTTCCTGCAATACCTTCTATTTCGGGAATATTGCTGTGCTGTGTCTGAGTACTTACCTGTAACATCTGCCAGTACTCAATAGCTTTTGTGATGTCCGTTTCATCGGCGGGATATGTATACGCTATCTGCTGTTCTACCTGATTTTTGTATTCACCGCCAATGCCGATAAGCAGAAGCAGTATGATTGGCAGAAAAATCAGCAGATTACCCATAATAAAACCTAATATGTATAAGGCATATTTTCCTATCAGAGCAGAGGATTTTAGCATTGCCTGTTTCTGAAGCTTATTTTTTCCGGTAATACTATTGAGGAGTTTTTCAATATTTTTCTTATGGGTCTTATAGAGTCTTTTTCTGTTTTGGTTATAACGTGCTTTCTTTGGACTGATTTGCTTTTTATAACCATAACCATGAGAAGTATTTTTTGAAAGCATATTGCTTTTTTTGGAGATATTGTTTCCGTGAAAACTTCTTGAGGTTTTACTGATATTGTTTTCGGCATGGGTAATATTTTCACTCTTTGAACCAACGGAATTATTGCCGGAAATATTGTTACTGCTTTTAAAGGAAAAAGAAGAACTCTCCCTGTTCTGATCGGATTTTTTATGCTTTGAAGCAATATTTTTTACAGTTTTTTGAGTTTGCCTGCGAATATATCCTGTGGCGGTTTTTTTGCCTTGATAAAGTGTGGAAATTGTATGTTCGGCAACATCTTCATTTGAACTTTTTTCCTGAGAACCCGTACTGTCTGAAATGCTCGTCTGAAGATTCTGACGTTGCTGCTTCAGCTTCTGTCTGAACTTTTTCGTTACACGCTTTTTTCGGAGCGTTTTCACATCAATATTGCTGATATGCTTTTGAATATGAAATTTTGTGGCTTCTGCAACCTTATAGCCATTATTCTTAACAGCCTGACCCAAATCAATCTCACCTGATTTTTTTGAATGGGATTTTTTATATACATTCTTTGCATTTTGTTTTTTCAGACGTTCCTTGTCTATTGCCATGTTTCACCGCCTTTCTGCCAATTCGCCAATGGCGAATTACTCATCATAGCTTGTATTCATTATCTGATAAAGCTTTGTATTTGTAGGAAATACATCTTTAAATGGGGTAATAGATCCACTCAGATACTTGTCATTGTAATAAATCAGACCTTCACCCACTCCGGTATCTGTTATGTATTCCATTTCCTGAGGAGATATACCAAGACGTTCGTCAACAAGTTCTCTGTCACCCGAAGCCTGTCCTAATAAAATAATAAAAGCTGAATTTTTCAAAATATTTTCAATTTCAGGGGATAACAGAATATCCGTTACATTCTGAGTAATTCCTGTTGGGAGTGCCAGCCATTTTCTGAAACGTTTCCACATAGCAACAGAATATTCAGCTGTCTGTTCATCATGAAGTACAAGATGGAATTCATCAATGTAGAAATAGGTATGCTTTTTCTCGTCACGTCCCTGCGATACCATGTTCCATACATGGTCAATAATAGCGAGAATTCCCATTTTATGCAGATGTTTGGAAAGTTTCTTAATATTGAAGCAAATTACTCTGTTGTCTATATCTACATTTGTACGACTGTTAAAAATCGAAAGAGAACCTGTAACAAAGATTTCAAGTGAATCTGTAATACGCTGAGCATGTTCGTTATCTTTCTGATTTGTAAGTTCATTATATAAATCCTGAAAAATCGGAATATTTTCCGGAACAGGATTTTCAAGATATTTTTCGTATATCCTTCTGACACAACGGTCAATTACAGATTTTTCAGCAGCACTGAGTCCGTATTTACCACCAATAGCAGCTTCACATATAGAAAGTATGAATTGTGACTTTACTGAAACAGGGTCTTCATCATCAGAATTGAGGTTTATATCAAATGGATTTAGATGATGCTGTGATGTTGCGGAAATGTCCACAACCACACCTCCAAGAGCTTTTGTAAGCTCTACATATTCTGCTTCAGGGTCACAGAT
>JAFQBO010000100.1 GCA_017416665.1 Oscillospiraceae bacterium | reverse complement strand
TATTCATAAAAATAGTCACAGGATCTTTGTTTCCTGTGACTATTTTGCTTTTCCTTAGCTTAATGACATTAGGTGCTGCGGGGAATCCCGGCAATTTCAATGAGCAGACCTACCTTGTGTTTATGCCTCAGCTCCCAGATCACTTGTGATTTTTCTCTTGCCGTACCCTCTCGGCAACCAAGGCATTCAATTTTTTTAGGTATGCATTCTCCGCACGAAGTCGCTGTACCTCCGCTATCAGGTCTTCCTCAACTTCTTTTTTCAGCTTTGGTGGGCGACCTGTTGACTTACGTCCTCGACGTTCGACATAGAAACCTTCTTTCCCTTCTTCAAGGTAAATGCGTTCCCATTTTGCAACAGCATCATGAGCAGTTATTTCAAAAAACCTTCCTGCTTCTCGGTGACTTAAACCTTCTTTGTGCATCGTTTCCACGACCATGATCTTGAATTCAGGTGTATATCTCTTGTTTGGTTTCCCTTTAGGCATAAAAATGCCCCCTTTCGTTAGACTTCTTTTTGGTATATTTCTATTATACCACATTGTCTAACAAAAGGGGAGCATTTCAAACTACAAAGCCTGCCGATTTTTTACATTTTCCTCACAACATCAAATTCCTTCATAGCGGAGTTTCTGCGTTTTTTACTGAATATCATCCGTATAAGTCTGTAAAGCCAGCCAATAGGTAAAAGCCATTTATGCTTATAAAAGAAAGGAAAAGCAGATTTGTATTTATCCATACCCGGAAAAATTCTGCTGAGTATATATCTGAATTTTGATTTACTTTTACTGTCTTTTTGGAAATCAGCTACACGATTTTCAATCCTACGCTCCAATGTTCCGTATACTCCTGATGTAAGATAGTATTTCAGCATTTCAGTTTCAGTTTCTGAAAGATAATTACAGAATTTTTCAAAATCTGTCGGTAAGGCTTTTCCGAATACCTTTTGTGAAAGCTGTCGGCTTTTTTTCTCAAAATCAGATATTCCAAGTTTTTGGCATTCCTGAGTGATGTAATCCCAGTTTAGAGTATCCTGTTTTGCCTGCAAGTAAACATAACAGTCAAGAAGTGAGCGTATTCCTGTACCACTGCCCGAATAATGCTTATATTCGTGTGTTATTATGTAGATATAGAAATCCTCATCTGAAAAGTGATACCCATAACTATTATTACTGTCCTTTATAAGCTTTTCCTTAATGTTTTTATAGTAATTTCCCCATCTGTTATCGTGAACCTGTCCGAAAAGTGAAGTATGCATTTCAAAATTCAGCACCGGAAGTTTCTCGTAAACATCGTGATTGCCTTGATTGTAGCTTATAACAGAATAGCCGTTATCTTTAAAATATTTCTTTATTTCAGACCTGTATTCTGTATCAAAAAGAATATCATTATCAGCCATCTGACGCATACTGAAATCAGGATACAGCTCTTTGAGTACGGAGCCTTTCAACGGCATATACCATATACCATTTTCTTCGCAGAAAGAAAACAGTCTTTTTCTTTCGGTATCAAGGAATATATTTTTTCTTATGGCTTTTTCCTTTGCCGTACAGAATTTATTGTCTTGTATCCCTGCACTTTCAAGAGCATGGGCTGTGATACTGGTGAGCGTGTGATATTTCGCAGCTGCATACAACTGTTTCATATCCATCTCAGATATAAAGCTTTCTGAAGGAATTGTGCCGTTCACAGCACAGCCACACAGATATATCAGGTTATAAAATATGTTATTCATTTTCTTCCTCAATTCCATTTTCCGTAAATCGTATTATTTTGTCGCAGATATCAAGTGCCGCAGGACGATGTGTAACAATAAGAACTGTCTTATCAGTCATACTTCTTATGTTTTCAAGCAGATGTTTTTCTGTTTGTTCATCGAGAGAGCTTGTAGCCTCATCAAGAATAAGTATTGGTGCATCTGAATATATTGCCCTTGCAATTGCAATCCTTTGCATCTGTCCTTCAGAAAGTCCTGTTCCTCTTTCCATAAGCATAGTATCAACGCCTTTTTCAAGCTCTGATACAAATTCACAGGCACAGGATACTTTAAGTGCAAAGCTGAGTTTGTGTTCATCTGCATTTGTATCTGAAAATGTGATAATGTCTTTAATCGTTCCATTCATCAGGCAATTGCCCTGTGGAACGTATGCAAATAGCCTGTGCCATTTACTTGTAAGTTCAGCTTGTTTGCCATTTGATTTTTCTATCATCATATTACCGCTGTCAGGATGATAAAGACACATAAGAAGTTTAAGCAAGCTTGACTTTCCACAGCCCGAATGCCCAGTAAAAGCAACATTTTCACCTTTGTTTATATCAAAACTCAGGTTATGAAGAACATTACCTTTGTCACTGCTGTCATATCTGAAGAAAAGGTCTTTAATTTTTATTGCTTTAAATTCCTTATCATAAAAGCTGTTTATTTCATCTCGGCTGACAACTTCTTCTGTACAATCATCATCAAAGCTTTCAGCATCACGAAGTCTTTCAGCACTTGCTGTTGCAGCATAATATTTCGGCAAATAGCCTGTTATATTTGCAAATGGTGCCTGTATTTGTGAAATAAGCTGTAATATAGCTGTAAGAGTACCATAGCTTACAGTACCACTTATAATTCCAAAGCCACAGTAAGCAAACCCTAAAAGATACATACCATTCATAGCTGCTGAAAAGCCGATATTACAAATGTTGGAAAAATGATTGCGTTTCATTCGTGCATTTTTATGTGCAGTCATTTTCTGCTTTCCCTGTTCTGATGTACGCTGTTCAACTGAAAAACTTCTGATAACAATAAGATTACTGAGATGCTCCTGCAAAAATATCCGCAGTTTGCCGTCTTTTTCCTGAATAGATTTATGCAGTTTTTTCAGAACTTTTCTGAATGCGTAGGTAAGAAATATAAGTATAACACCACCGGGCAGAAGAACAAACAAAAATTTCGGTTCTATAATCAGAAGCATAGCAAAGGCACCGACCATTTTCACAGTCATTCCGATAAGACCGGGAATAATGTCCACCACACCGTCTGATGCTATCTTTGTATCAGAAGTAAGACGGTTCATCCATTCGCCTGAGTGTATTTTTGTTACAGCTGCATAATCTTTTTTTAATAGTGTTTCAAAAAGACGAGCTTTCATAATATTTTCTATTGCAGAGCGTGAATGTTCCTCAAGCCATCGAACAACGGCCCTTAATAATATCTGAATAAGTACAAGAAAAATAACAGAAACAAGTGCAAACATAAATCCTGACTTGTCCTTTTCAGCAGCACTGTCAATACCATTTCTCAGAAGTAAGGCATATATTATACCACTTCCTCCAAGCAAAGCCTGTAAAAAAGCCAACAAAACTATATTTATTTTATGCTTTCCAAGCACAGCATAAAGCCATTTTAGTGTACTATTTTTCATTTGAGCCGCCTTTTTACAAACTGACATACACGAAGAATAAACGCTCTGACAGGGAATAGGTCGCACCATAAATGCACATAGATACGATATTTACGGCTTGTCACAGGGATTTCCTGTCCATCACGGATTACTCCTGTGAGTATGCCTATAATATGTCTGTCTGTAATCCCATATTCTTTATTCCAACGATTATCACCGCATATAACATAGTCATTTTCTCTCACTTTAAGTATACGATGCAGAACATACTGACCGCTGTCACGCTTATACAACGGTACATCATATTTGTTCAGCCTTCCATTTACTTCAGAAATAACAAGAACATCTCTGCCTTGCTTTATGTATGGCATCATACTGTCACCAACATTTGTATATATAATCCTGCCTGACTTTTTAATTTCTTCCTCAAAGCTTGACTTATTCATCAATAGCACCGATTTTCTTTAATGCATTTATAACCTTATCAGCACCTTCTGCGGCATCGTTTTCAGACACATCATACTTATCGAGCATTTTTTCAATAATTTCTTCTCTTGTTGTTTCTGTTCTGAGGCATTCTGCAATAAATGCGGCTGTAGCATTGCTGTGAATAATTCCCGCAAATCTTCCTGACGCATCTATCATCATATAATCATCTTTGTTTTTATGTGAAACAAATGATTCTTTCAATTTCATAATTCAATCTATCCTTTCATTCTGTTATATGCAGTTTCAGCTGCTGAAATATCCATATTACAGCCAAGTCTGTAGAAGTTCACATTATCAGCCATTACATCAATAAGCTGTAATGTTTTCAGTAGTTTCTGCGGATTTTGTGGCCTGTAAACCTGTTGTACAAGCATATTATATACACTTTCAGCTGTAACTTTTTCAATGTGGTTTTCGTCTGACCGTTCCAGAACGCATATCGCATTCAGAGGTACGCCGATATTTGTACTGAGCCTGTGTTTGCCATTCCAAGGTGTTCCGTATGCAGTAACTCCGTTTTCTGTAACTCTTAAAAGCGGCTTATCATCATTAACCATTACGGCTCTTTCTTTGAAAAATTCTCTCCACAGGTTTGTATGTGTGGACTTGCCTATACCACTTTTTGCAGTAAACAGATAACCAATGTTATCTACTGAAACAACCGAGCCGTGAAAGAGAATGGTATTATATTCAAGCATTTCATCGGCAATTTTCCTATAAACAGCCAGTGTTTCAAGATAATCATCACTGAAATGCCTGATAGGAATATTCTCTTTTATATCTTCCTGCTTTGATTTTTCTCTTTCAAAGTCTATATCTGATTGTGTGACCTGAACTGAAAAATCAGAAATTCCTGTTGAAATATATTCCTTACAGTAATCTGCAATATATTTATGTATGGCTGATATTTCTATTATCTTATCTGCCAATCTGATTTTGAAATTATTCATTTCCATTATCCTTTTTTCTAAAATGCAGGAACAAACGGAAGTTCATTTACATCTTGTTCAGGAGTGATTTCTACTTTGCTTTCAGTAGGAATTACAGTTGTTTCCGTTTGGTGTGTGGTAGAAACAGTTGTTTCTGTCTGACTTATGGTTGTTGTATTATTGGGACTTTTTGTTGTAATACTGTCCGTTACTTTTTTAGTGGTTGTTGCAACCGATTGATTTTTCTCAATACTTGCTTCTGTAGTTTCTATTGTGCCATTATTTTTTGTTTTTATTGTGGTTGTTGTCATAGTGCTGGTATTTTTACCCGCTGAATCAGAAATTCTGCTGTCAGAATTATTATCAACTGTTGTATCAGTATATGTTTCTTCGCTTATTGTTGTTATATCCTGTATTGACGTATTTTCGCTCGTGTTTTTTTCTGAACCTTCATCAATACAGCCTGACATACAACATACAATAACAGATAATATAAATGCTAATGAACATCTCATAATAATTACTTTCTTCTTCATAAATTTCCTCTTTCTAAAACTTTAGGCACCGCTAATGCGATGCCCAAATAGCTTTTTGACACTAATTCTATAATTCTAATGGAATTTCAGGCAAATCGTTACCACTGGTAGTAATAATGTCCTCTGTTTCAAACTCTACTACTTCAATTTCAGGTGTTTCATACACTTCTTTCATCTTTTTCACTCCTTTATCTAGCATTCGAATTTCGCATCTGCTCTAAGATTAAATATTCTCAAAGCAGCTGTTACATCCTTTAACTTCTGATCCATTTCACTAT
>JAFQBO010000099.1 GCA_017416665.1 Oscillospiraceae bacterium | reverse complement strand
GCCAATAATGATGAAATAACAATGATAGACAGTTTTAAATGCATTCTGGATACTGAAAACAATCCTGTTAGTTACTGGCATAATGAAAAAGAAATTACTGAAAATGAGTATACAGAATTAATCAATGATTATAGTCAGTTTGACTGGATCATTCCTTATGCAGAACCATACTTAAGATAACTAAATATTATTTTTTATAATTACAAAAATCCCCATACTCGTTTGTTGTTATGAGTATGGGGATTATTAATTTATTATAATATTCAACTATTTTACAGACTGACAATACCTCTCTACCATCTCATCAATCATCTCTTTTTTCTGCAACATCTGCACCCAATTATCATTTATCGTATTAAGCCCATAATAAATTCCCGCTAAACCACCTGCTACACATGCTATGGTGTCGGTATCGCCACCGAGGTTTATTACTCTGAACACACAATCAGAATATGATTTTTCGTTTAAAAATCCCCACAATGAAGCTTCGAGTGTGTCAACCACATAACCTGTTGACTTTACTTCATTTTCTTTTAATGACGCAATATCTCCGCTTAATACTCTGTCAAATGTACTGAAATAATTTTCATATTTGTGTGCAGTATTATTTTTCACAAAATCAATTGCCGAAATATATGCCCGTTTTTTATCCATTCCGTCAAAAAGATTTATAGCGATATACACATAAATTATACACGCCAGAACAGATACAGGGTGACCGTGTGTGACAGATGAAACTTCCTCTATAATGCGTAACTGCTCACTTACAGGCATATCCTTTATGTAAAAAGCCAACGGCAAAATTCTCATAAGAGAACCATTTCCGTTGTCAGAAACACCTGTTCCTCCGCATTTTTCGGGAGAAATGCCTGATTTTATGTTTCTTATCGCTTTGGCTGTAGCGTTGCCAATATCAAAAACGCTGTCAAATGGTGTCATATATGCGTCAAACATATATTTCACAAATTTTTCTGCAAGTCCTTCGAGTGTGTATCCTTCGGCTATTGTTTCAACAAGGCACAAAAGCAATGACGAATCATCAGACCATGTTCCGAACGGCTGGCTGTATGTGCCGTATGCTCTCATTTCTTTTACCTTATCTGCATCACGCTCACTTCTGTTGCTAAATTCAACAGGAACGCCAAGTGCGTCAGCGATAACAGCTCCGAAAACAGCTCCTTTTACTCTATTTTCGGTTTCATTTGAAATATTTACTTCCAAAGGCTCATTACTTAAAAAAAACTCACATTCCTTATATGCATTTTTTATATACGACGGCTTACTCAGTACAGAATATTTTTTGCACGACATACCGGATTTAAAGGTACATTTATCACATTGAATTTCTTTTCTGTTCATCTTACTTCCCTCTCAGATATTTATTTTCTCTCATATTTCATTGTCGCTTTTCAAGCCAGTGTTTTGCATAGGAACAACTTGCAGTTACTTCACCGCCACGTGATTTTATTTCTTCTACAGCAAGTTCCATAAGCTTTCCTGCTATCCCCTGACCTCTGAGTGAATCATCTACAAAAGTATGATTTATTTCATACACACCTTCTCTGACTTCAGGAAATGTGATCTCAGCGACAACTTTTTTATTTTCATCTTCTGCAAAAATCCGGTTTTCTTCTTTTTTAAAATTCATTTTTTACCACCCTTATGCTCTTTGTAATTTTACTATTTCATATTCTTTAGTTTCTCTCTCATTTTATGTGTTTCAAGATCCGCCATGCGTGTCGGTACAGGAATGTGACTTTCTTTGTCGGTCATTTCGAGTACGATTTTTACAGCGGTATCCAGCGATATATAATTTCCTGCCGATACAAATACAGGCTTTACATTATTATGTGTCCTTAAAGCACAACCATACACTTCATTATTTATAACAATATCTGCACGACTTCCCTTTTCTTTTTCAGGTTCTGTATAGTCGGTTTCTTCTACTTTGTAGTATGACTTTGCCACGCCTATTGTCGGCTTTCCAAGATCAAATGATGCCTGTGATGCTATACCCATATGTCTTGGGTGCAGATAACCATTTCCGTCAAACATGTAAAGATCAGGTTTGTGTTCAAGTAGTTTTACTGTTTCAAGAACAAGCGGTAATTCTCTGAATGCAAGAAAACCCGGAACGTATGGACATTCTATTTTTCCACTGTATGATTTTGTTTCGAGTATTTCATGCGTCTGATAATCTACTATAACTATACAACAAACCGCCGTTTCATTTCCTTCACTATCCTGCCAGTAAGCAAGATCCACTCCTGCGATTGTTTTTAATGATTCTGTCTTAAAACTGTCTGTACAATTTAATTTTTCTTTGAGTGATTCCTGTATTTTCATAAACTCTGCTTCGTTCTGCATTTTTTAGCACCTCGTAAAATTCAAATTCTTAG
>JAFQBO010000098.1 GCA_017416665.1 Oscillospiraceae bacterium | reverse complement strand
TATTTTTATAATTACTGAATATTTTTATATTTTTTGCTTTGTATTTTTAATCTGATTTTAATGATTATATGCTATAATATACTAGAGCCTGTTCACATTAAAACCTAACATGCATATTTTTGCAAATTTCACCAACTTCTGCGTTGAAAATTCTTGCAATACGGAAGTATTCCTGCAAATTTTCGCCTTGAATTTGGCAAAATTACGCTTAAAAATCTGCATATTTATTTTATGTGAACACGCTCTAACAGTTTACATACTTAATATCAAAATGAAAGGATGATTTCATGAAACACAAACTTTTAAAACGGATATTGTCAGTTGCTATTGCGGTAACCTGTGTAATCGGTGTTGCTACAGTGGATACAGTACCATATTCAGTAGCTGAAGCCGAAGCATCGAACGCAGAACCAAGCAAAAATGAATATCAGATTTTATCGCCTGTTCCGTCAGGCTCATCTATTACGCCTATTGAACAGCCTGCTCGCCTTGATTCTTTGAAAGGCAAAAGAATTGCTCTTGTGGGAGGAAGTTTCTCTGCTTCCGTTACGCATCAGGTTATCAGTGATATGCTGGAAGATGAATATGGCTGTATCACATACTATATGACAGAAGAAATCGGCAAAAGTGGTACATTTAATCCTAACAGCATCAGTGACAAATCAAAGGACTTTCAGCAGAAACTCAATGAATACAAAATTGATGCTGTGATTTCTGGGAACTGTGGCTGTGGTATATGTACAGTAAAGGAAACAGGCAACGGACTTGCAGCAGAATATGCCGGAATTCCTGCAGTTGTAGTGGGAGCTGAGGCGTTTATTCCTCAGATTGAATCAACAGGCTACAACAGGGGGGTACCTGTTGTAAGAACTGCCGCATATCCAGGGGCATTTGCAAATGACACAACAGAAGAACAGCAGAGAAAGGCTCGTGAAGATTTATACCCTCAGATTGTAACAGCCCTTTCAACCCAGATTACTCAGTCTGAAAAGGACAGAATAGCAGGTGATATAGCAGGTGTGAACTATGATGATATTGTCTTTACAGGTTCACATGAACGTGTTCAGCAGTACTATGAGGTAAACGAAATGTCAGATGGTCTTACTGTTGTACCGCCTACAAGAGAACTGGTTGAATACTATTTGCAGTATACAACATATGAAGCTACGGATATTGTAAATACAAGAAATGGTGAGGTACAGGACGTACCTCCTGCAAACAGGGAAATACTCGCTTATCATGTTGCTGTAAACGCAATTATGGCAGGTTGTCCGCCAGAGTATATGCCGCTTTGTATTGCTATTACAAGATGCTTTGCAAACGGTAATTTCTATAAGTCGCTTGCAAGTACCCACGGCTGGACTCCTTATGTTCTGGTAAGTGGGCCTATTGCAAGACAGCTTGGTATTTCCTATGAAGACGGAATGATAAATAAAGAGGCAAATAAGCTTTTAGGAAGATTTGTTTCACTTGCTATGCTCAATCTCGCAGGATATAAAATCAAGGAAAACCGAATGGGTACTTTCGGATATATGTTGCCAATAGCGTTTGCCGAAGACGAACAGGCGTGTCTTGATATAGGCTGGAATCCTTATCATGTTGAAAAGGGATATGACCTTAACACAAGCGTTGTAACATGTGGTTCTACTCTTACATGGGGCAATCCGATAGACATCGGTACAACCGATGCAGACAAGGCAATTCAACTTTTGTCGTGGGATGTTACAGAAAAACAGCAGAATGGTCTTGGTAATACAAATCCACGTGAAGCCCGTATGATATGGCTGACAAAGGATGCAGCTGCAACTATAGCTAAAGGCTGTTCCTCAAAAACAGAATTAAAGGATATTCTTGTGAATACAGCGAGAAGACCTTTGTGGATGCGTACATACGCTCATTACTGGGCTAATACAGGCTCTAAAATTCACATGAACACCACCTTTGATGAACATTATAATGATATAAAGAGTGGTGCATCCACCGAGAACGTTGAGCAGGATTTTGTTCTGGAAACCCTTGTACCTGAATGGCTCAGAGGTATTATACCTTTTAAGAAAATTGACACAACACAGACAATTCAGGAAAACAGTACAGGCTTTGTAATAACCGGCGGTGATATAAGCAGTCAGGCACAGATTATGCCTGGTGGTGACGCTTGTTCATTCAATGTAAATCTTCCACGCAACTGGGATACTCTGGTTGCAAACGAAGGTTACAGTCCGATAGCAGATTACAATCTTTCAGAATAAATCAGAAAGGACGATACTATGAAGTTTAAATACTTTAGCCGTGTGGTTTCAGCACTTTCTTCTTTGGTACTTGCTGTTAGCTTTCTGCCGGCTTCTGTTACAGTTCATGCCGCAGTATTGACAGATGGCTATGAAGATGAATATGAAACACAGGGAAAAACATATCAGGATCTTGGTATTCTTGAAGATCAATATGATCTGATTGAACCGGCAAACAACAGATTTCCAGTTATTTCTCCAAGCAGTAAATATGATAAGTCCTATCCACCGTTGTTTATAGGTACATATAAGCAGATAGAGTCGTATTTCAAAAAGCAGGGTATGACAGACGGTCTGCCTGTTGTGCCACCTACTAAAATAAAGGCAGAAAAGTTTATGGGCTACTCCTCCTACGGTTACAATGATGTGGTGGCTACTGTAAACGGGAGAAAGGTAAAAGCATATCAGATTGCCGCAAATGCAATTATGGCAGGTTGCTCACCTGAGCATTTACCTGTATGTATTGCCTTTACAGAAGCTTTAGGCGACAGCAAATATCTTGACTCTCTCAGATCGGGAAAGCTTACTCCTATGATGTATGTAAACGGACCAGTGGCACGTCAGATCGGCATTGATTACACTCAGGGCATGACTACCGAAGAAACCAATATTGCAATCGGACGATTTATGGAACTCGCCCTTATAAATCTTGCAGGTATTGAACGCACAAACGCTTTTGGTAATGTTCAGCCTTTGGTTTTCTCCGAAAATGATGAAGTTTGTCTTAACATAGGCTGGGAGCCGCATCATGTTGAAAAATGTTATCAGCTCAATGACAATGTAATTACAGCCACATCTTTTTCCATGTGGGGCAATAATGTTACACCTGCAACAGATTTGCCAGATGAGATTATGAAGGTTATTGCATGGGATATTACAGAGAAAAATCTTGGCGCTCTTGGCAGTGCTTCAATAGAAGATAATGCAAACACTCATCGTCTTATCTTTATAACAGAATCAGTAGCGTCGGCCCTTGCTACAAAGTACAAGTCAAAAGATGCACTTGAAAATGCTCTTATTAAAACTGCAAGACGACCACTATGGATGAGAGCTTATGCTTACTATTACGCAAATACAGATGGTGCGTTAAATAAATCCTTTGATGAAGTTTATAACGAACTTAAATCAGCCGATTCTGAAGACGCAAAATCCACAGCTTCACCACCATGGATGAACGGTATTACTTATGCCAATATAGATACTGTTGCCACTATGAGAAAGGGTAATACTGATATCATCATTACGGGTGACAGTTCAAGAAACAAAACACAGGTTATGCCGGGTGGAATGGCTGTGACAAAAGAAGTAAAACTTTCGGATAACTGGGACAAGCTTGTTACAAGTATGAATTACGGTTCTATTGACAGTTTCTGTCTTGCTGAGCAGGATAATGCAATTACTCCGCCAGCAAATGTTCCGTCAGTTCTTACAAACGGCACATATCGTATTCTTGACCCTGTATCGGGTGCAACATATCTTACAAGAGCGGGCAGAGTGTATTATGATTCTTCAAGTCAGACACTTTATTGTTACCCTCATGGTGCATCATCATCAACATCTGTGGTACTGGACAGTAAAACTCATGCTTCCTTTATTGCATATCTTACAAACTCAGGGTATAACAGTTCCTTTACTGTGAATAATGGTAAATTTATAGATGTGACTATCCGTTTCTCCTCAAACAACAGTAAGCTTCGCAACAATACAATAGCTTTGACTGATAAATCATTTGACGGACTCAGCCTTACGGTTCATGCAAATAATACAGCAAACAGCGACGCAGCAGGTGGTATTGCCAAGGACGGAGCCACAATAGATATGTCATCAACAGTAACTTCATATACAGTAAATCTTGACGGTGATATTGTTATGGGTGATACAACAAATGCTGATTTTGTTAAATTGAGTGGTTCAAAGGTTACTGTTAATCCATCTGTTGATGCTGGTGCAACTGCTGTTATAGGTTCAGCAAACGCAAATGGAACTTATCGCACAATGACTTTTGTAAACGGAGGTGACGGCACTTATACAATCACATACAATACTGCAAATACACTGTCTGTTATTGATTCGGTTTTCTGTTTAAAAGGTTCATTTAACAATGAAGATGAAACAGATGTGTTCAAGAAAACAGATAATAGCGATATAATTACTCTTACCAAGGAATTGTCTGCCGGTGAACATACATTCAGACTTTATAACATCGGCACAGATAAATGGTACGGAAAAGACAGCACTTCAATTACAGATACTGCAAATCGTCTGGTTTTAGTACCTGAAGCAGCAGAATGTGTACTTAATGCAACAGGCGGTACATATGAATTCAAGTACGAAATTTCAACCAACAGGCTTTCTGTTTATTTTGCTGATAAAACAAGCGACTGTATAGGTGACTGCAACGATGATGGAAAGTTTAATATTTCAGATGTCGTTCTCTTACAAAAGTGGCTTCTCGCTGTACCAAATACACGTCTTTCAGACTGGAAAGCTGCTGATTTGTATAGCGATGACAGATTAAATATATTCGACTTATGTGTGATGAAACGTATGCTTTTGAATAGATTATAGGTATTAAATAAATGTCCTTAACCTCTTTTCATGGTTAAGGGCATTTTTCGTTAAATACTGGTTCATGGTGGATCATAAAACCAAGACCAATGAAAAGCTATGATTTATCAATCAACTTTATCTTTATATTGTATTTTAAAATTTTATATGGTATAATTTTATAAAAATAAAAAGTGAGGGGATACTATGAAATAAACCGCAGACGTTGCTGTGAAGTACAATTAAATATATAAATGGGAGGTAGTGTGACTTGAAACATCTGCGAAAGAATTTTTCTATTATATCTATTATAATGACAGGAGTGATTCTCTTTGGAACTTTTAGTTTTACAGGTTGTTCATTTTTAAATTTTGGGAATAACCCAAATAAATTTTCTATAACACAACTTGAAAATCTTGAAGATACTGTAGACACAGTGGTTAAAGATTATTTTAATGATAAATATGGAGTTGAGGCAGTTGTAACATACAAAAGTATTGCTGGCGGAGTTTTTTTAGGACCTGATCCATCATCAGTACAATATTATCTTGTAGCAGTAAATATTGCTGATGGCAATATTGAAAATAAATATTATGTAGATGTTCATGGGAGAGAAACTGACGGAATTGACGAGCTTTATGTGAAAAGAGAATCATATTATGGACAGGTAATCAAAGAAAGAATGGAAGAATGGCTTGACAGATATATGAATAATACATATATTGACGAGTATTATATTTTGTACAAATCTGTGGTAACCAATTATTTTCCAAGTGAATACGAAGTAAACGCTTCGGTTGAAGAAATTATACAATCTGTGAGCAGCATAGAAGATAATAAAGAGAGACCCTACTTACCTCTTTTTATATTTATTCCTGAAAGTGAATACGAGAAGCATAACAATATGGAGAGTGAATTTGATGCCATCAGAAATTCTCTTGCCAAGTTGAACTCTGGAATAAAAATCATTGCTTATGTTTGTAGCGATGAGGAATATGAAAGGAATAAAATAGATGATGATTACCGCATTTCCCCAATATTGGAGTTTGAAATAACCGGGAAAGAGTAAGGAGAAACTTAAATAATAATTGATTGATTTTGCCAGATAATATCGTATATTTATTATATCATGCTCAAATTTCCATGTCAACGAAAATATGAGAAACAGTAATTGAATGGTTAACGCAAGAGCGATTGTTTGTTGTTGACTTTTTCTTATTTTATGTGTTATAATGTCTTCAATAAATAAGAATTTGGAGGTATGAGATGAAAACGCCCGAAATGGATTTGATTGAATTCCTTATTAAAGAAGGACACACTGATATTGCAGAAAATATTAAAGACTACCGAAAAAATACGATTAAAATGTGTGTGAAGAACGTGGAGAATGAAATTGCAAAAGGCTCAAGTAAAATCGGTGGATTTCCCGACCTTCCACCAGAAATTCCTTATCCCACAATGTCAGGCTATTTCTGCAAGCGTGGAGATAACACCGAGCGATACGAAAAATCAGCAATGCAGCTTGTTGCTCAAATCAATCTTGCGGACATTGCCGAATTGGATATTGAAAATAGACTTCCGCACACGGGTATTTTGTATTTTTTCTGGAGCGGAGAAATTGACTCAATTCAACAAACCAACAAATGGGTTGAAAGCGTTGCTGACGACCCCGAAAACTCGGCTTATCACAAGGTAATCTGGTACAACGGCGATCTGTCGGATTTAAAGAGAACTGTGCCACCTGTTCCATATTATTCAAAGTATTTTACAGAAGCTTTTGATGAAAAAGCTGTTGAGTTTGAACTCGCCACAGATTATCAGTCCCTTGGATATGTGCTTGATCGTAACCAATTTGACCGTCTTGCAGAAGTTGCTCCAGATTATGATATCGAATACCTTTCGTATAACGGCAACAAATTATTCGGTTATCCTACGGGTGGCAATATTCCGAATGTAGACGAAAAAACGCACCTGCTGTTTCAATATGATTACAGCGTTGGCTGTCTGTGGAATATCTTTTGGATTATTTCAGATGAAGATTTAAAGAACCACAATTTCGACAAAGTGGTCTTTGATTACGATTTGGACTAATATCTATTTATCAAATAAATTCCCATTTATACAACTGAATATCATTAATAACCGCTTGTGGTTCACTCAACAGGCGGTTCTTGCTATAATAAGAAAACTCCTTACAGTAAGAAACTGTAAGGAGTAATTTAATTCATCAATAGCACTGTCTGAGTATTTCAAGAATTTCAGCTGAACCAATCTGTTTGTAACCACCACCCGGGATAGTTGATTCTGCAATGAGTGGCAGCATATCTTCTGTTGCACCGATTTCACGGAGTGTAGTCGGGATTCCCATTTCCTTTATAAAATCAGCAAGCTTGTCTATACCTGCGAGAGCTGCTTCTTCCTTTGTCATTGAGTCGGTATCAACACCCCATACCTTTTTGGCAAAGCGTACAAACTTATCAAGACCATATTTATAAATGTACTTGTAGTAAGGTATCGAAACGATAGCAAGTCCTA
>JAFQBO010000097.1 GCA_017416665.1 Oscillospiraceae bacterium | reverse complement strand
TCAATGCCGACACGTTTATCGGTACGGATCTGAGGTTTAAAGCCGTCATCAACGAAATAAAGATGTTCATTACCATCAACATGACGGTTATTGAAGCTTTTGTCTATCTGAAGCTTTTTGGTGAGTCGTGCAGGGCCTTCAAAGCCCTCACACGCTCTTATCAGCACACCCTGCGGCTGTTCCACTTCACCTGTGATGACGTTCATAAGCCAGTGTATGCCGTAACAGAGATATACATAAATAATACCACTTTCGCCATAGAGAATTTCTGTTCTCGGCGTTCTGCCCTTTGATGCATGACACGCCTTGTCTTCTACGCCTCTGTAAGCCTCCGTTTCGGTAATACGAAGGCTTATTTCTTCTCCGTTGTCAAGACGTCTTACTATAAGCTTTCCGACTAAATCAGGAGCTACTTCAAGACAGTCCCTGTGAAAAAAATTTCCGTCAAGTATCATTTTTTCAGCCTTTCCGCCAGAGTTTCATCAGGCATTACATAAAGAGTTTTGTTGTTTGAAAAAATCACCATTCCCGGTTTTGAACCGTTGGGTTTTTTCACAAATTTCACAAGACAGTAATCAACAGGTACCTGTGCCGAATTTTTCGCCTTACTGTGTACCGCTGACAGCACTGCAGCCTGCTCTATCGTTTCCATAGGCGGTTCATCGCCGTTTGTTTCGATTATAACATGTGAACCCGGTATATTATGTGTATGAAGCCATATGTCCGTTTTAGAGGCTGTCTTCATTGTAAGCCTGTCATTCTGCTTATTGTTTCTGCCGACAAATATTCTGTAGCCATCATCAGATACAAACTCAAGAGGCGGAGCAGATTTCGGCGGTTTTGATTTAAGTCTTGACGCCTTCAAATACCCCTGTTCAGCAAGTTCAAGACGAAGTTCGTTTACTTCATTTTCGGTCACTGCACGGGTCAGCGAATCAAAAACGCTTTCGACATATTCAAGCTCCTGCTCACCGAGTTCAATCTGCTGAGCAAGCATTTTCTCTGCGGTTACAGACTTGCGGTACTCAGAATAATACTTCTGTGCATTCTGTGCAGGAGTAAGCATTTCATCAAGCTTAATGTCAATCTGCGGACAGCTTTCCTCGTAGAAATTTTCTACGGTCACATTTTTATCGCCTTTTACAAATCTGTAAAGGTTAGCCGACAGCAGATCACCCATAAGCTTCATTTCATCTTTTTTCTCACACTGTAAAAGTTCGTTTTTCTGATTTGCAATTCTCTTTGTGATACGTTCAGATGTACTCACAAGCATTTTAAACAGGTCATTTGCACGTTGTTTAAGCCTTGCGGCATTATCACGCTCTGCATAGAAATAATCAAGCAGTTCACAGGCACTCTCATGCTTTTTGAGGTTCATCAGCTGTCCGTACTGCATAATATTCACAAAGGAAAAGTCCTTGAGCAGACCTTCCTGCGTTGAAACGGAAGTAAAGGTACATTCTCCCGACAACAGTTTCTGCCTTGTATTTACAATTTCCTCAAAAAGGCGTTTTCTTTTCTTTTCGGTAAGCTCTGCACCGTTCAGGTTGTCACCCGTTCTGAACGCCCATTCTCTTGCAAGAACAGGTGAAATGCCCTCAAACGCTGATATAAGAGCCTTTGAAAGTTCAGTACCTTTCAGATTTTCAAGTGTTTTCATAATGTCATCGTCCGATGAATGTACAAATGAAATTCTGTCATCTCTCGGAGGGAGTTCGTACTTCATGCCCGGAAGTACAAGTCTTTCTCTTGACATATCCTCGTCAACACGCCTTATACTGTCGATTATTCTTCCCTCGTGATTTATCGCAATGAGGTTGGAGTACTTGCCCATAATTTCACAGGCAAGTGTAACGGTTACAATATCGCCAAGCTCGTTTATGCACTCAAAGTCGAGGAAAATAATTCTTTCAAGACCGTCCTGACGTATTTCCTTCAGTCTGCCACTCCCGAGGTGCTTTCGCAGGAGCATACAGAACAT
>JAFQBO010000096.1 GCA_017416665.1 Oscillospiraceae bacterium | reverse complement strand
TCGTACTCAAGTTTGCCTGCCGATTTAATCGGCACGAAATTTTAATTTTAGGTTTTTCTACAGTCTGAAAGGAGCTGTCAAAAACAGCTCCTGCTTTTTTTCAAAACTACTTGAAATATATATACAAAAAATGTTATAATAAAATATATGCGTGTCAATGATACAGGTGCAGTCTTTTTCTGAGTGCAAAACACAGAAAATATGCAGGAAAACAGATAAAAAACCACAAAGCCGTAAAAGGCAGACAAATCTGTCCCAGCAGATTCAGTGGTACGTCAGAATAATCCCAGACATTCCATCGGAGCATTATATTCACTATTATTCCGACAGTGAATTCAAACGCTGTAATTACTCCTGCACCCATCAGGCATTTTTTGAAAAATGACATTTCTCTGAGATTGGAATGTATCCCGAAAAGTATCAGAAATATAATTCCGCCTGTGATAGACATTGTCCAATGTGTGTAGCCACGGAACAGTATTTCTGCTATACTGTATGCCAATGCACCTGTTAAAAAAACAGTAAAACCTGTATATACTCTTTGCATATAATAATCCCCTTAATTTGTTAATTAAAAATGCTGCTTACAGCAGAACGGAGTGATAAAAATGAGAAAAAGCGGTATTCTTATGCACATATCAAGTCTTCCGACCGAATACGGTATAGGAAAAATGGGCAAGGCTGCTTATGACTTTGTTGACTTTCTTGTGGATGCCGGTGTAAAATGCTGGCAGATTCTTCCTCTTTCTCCGACAAGCTACGGAGATTCACCATATCAGTCATTTTCAGTATACGCAGGAAATCCTTACTTTATTGACTTCAATACTCTCAAAAGAGAAGGACTTCTGAAAAAATCAGACTTTAAGGATGTTCAGTGGGAGGACAACGCAAACCGTGTAAATTATGCTCTGATATACAAGTACTGCTTTAAGGTTCTAAAGCAGGCATATAAAGCATTCAAGCGTGACATTTCAAAAAGCTACAAGGAATTCAAGGAAAAGAATGCCCACTGGCTTGAAGATTATGCTCTTTTCATGTCATTAAAGTTTGCCAATGACGGAAAAGCATGGTATGAATGGGACAAAAAACTTGCCATGAGAGATAAAACTGCCCTTGAAAAAGCAGCAAAAGAACTTGAACAGGAAATTGAATTTTTCAAGTTTATTCAGTTCAAATTCTTTGCACAGTGGAAAAATCTGAAAAAATATGCCAATGACAAAGGCGTTGAAATTATTGGTGATATGCCTATTTATGTTTCATACGACAGCGTCGAGGCATGGGCAAGTCCTGAGCTTTTCTGCTTTGATAAGGACAAAAAACCAAAAGCTGTAGCTGGTTGTCCTCCTGATGCCTTTTCAGAAACCGGACAGCTCTGGGGCAATCCTCTTTACGACTGGGATTACCACAAAAAAACTGACTACAAATGGTGGTTTGAAAGACTTAAATTCTCTGCTGAATGTTATGATATAATAAGAATAGACCACTTCAGAGGCTTTGAAAGCTACTACACCATCCCTTACGGTAATGAAACTGCCGAAGAAGGCGAATGGAAAAAAGGTCCCGGTGCTGAACTTTTCAAAACAGCAAACAAACAGCTTTCCAACCTTAATATTATAGCCGAAGATTTAGGCTTTATTACAGATGATGTAAAGGAAATGCTCAGAGAAGTAGGCTATCCGGGTATGAAAGTTACACAGTTTGCATTCGGCGAAGGCGGAAAAAGTGAACATCTCCCACATAACTACGACAGTTCAAACTGTATCGCATATACGGGTACTCACGATAACGAAACACTCAAAGGCTGGGTTTCTTCACAGTCAAAATCCACTCTCAAATTCTGTATGGCATATCTTAACATCAAGAAGAAAAAGGATATTCCAAAGGAAATAATCAAGCTTACATGGTCAAGTGTGGCAAAGATAGCCGTTGCACAGATGCAGGACTTCCTTGGAAGTGACGAATCCGGCAGAATGAATACGCCGTCAACACTTGGTACCAACTGGCAGTTCAGAACAAAGGAAGAAGATTTCACACCAAAGCTTGCCAAGAAAATTTTAAAGCTCAATAAAATGTATAACAGATAAAAAGGAGACGAAAATGAACTACACCGAAAACCTTAAAGACGCACTCAAAAACTGTAAAACTCCTCAGGAGGTTCATACAGCAATAGGTAATGCTGTTATGAAGTACACACAGGAAAACCGTGCAAAATCAAAAACTGAACACAACAACAGCAGAAGAGCCTGCTATTTTTCAATGGAATTTTTAGTGGGCAGAGCTGTATACAACAACCTTTTATGCCTCGGCATTTACGATGAAACAGAAGCCGTTTTAAAGGAAATGGGCATGAGTCTTTCAGAACTTGAAGAAATTGAAGATGCCGCTCTCGGTAACGGCGGTCTCGGACGTCTTGCCGCATGTTTCCTCGACAGTGCTGCAACACTTGATCTTCCTCTTGACGGCTATGGCATCAGATACAAGTACGGTCTTTTCAAGCAGGGCATCGAAAACGGATTCCAGACAGAAACAGCTGATGACTGGACAAAATTCGGTGATCCATGGTCAGAAAGAATTGACAGTGAAACTGTTGAAGTAAATTACAATGGTCAGACTGTAAAGGCTGTACCTTACGATATGCCGATTTTTGGCTGTAAGACAAATCATGTAAGCACACTCAGACTCTGGCAGGCTGAAGCTGTAAACGAATTTGACTTTGATCTGTTCAACAGACAGAATTATCTTGAAGCAGCAGCAGAAAAAATCTATGCCGAAGACATTTCAAAGGTTTTATATCCGAATGATGATACATGGGAGGGCAAGAAACTCCGCCTTAAACAGCAGTATTTCTTCTGTAGTGCCTCACTTCAGGACATTATAAAAAAGCACATTGACAGATGTGGAACTGTTGACAACATTTCAGACAGCATCACAATTCAGCTCAATGATACACATCCTGTTATTTCAATTCCGGAATTTATCAGAATTATGAAAAATAACGGCGTATCATTTGACAAGGCTTTCGCACTTGCAAAGAAGGTTTTCAACTACACAAACCATACTGTAATGCCTGAGGCACTTGAAAAGTGGGATTGTCGTCTTGTTGAAGAACTTCTCCCTGAAATTTATGCTATTATTTTACAGATTAACGAAAAGCTCATTGCTGAAATGTACACACTTGATAAGACACCTGAAGAAATTGACAGAATCAAAATCGTAAGAGATGGTCTTGTGCATATGGCTGATATGGCTGTTTACTGTTCATCATATGTAAATGGTGTTGCTGAAATTCACACAGAAATCTTAAAAGACACAGTTCTTGCTGACTGGTACAGCATCTATCCTAAGAGATTCCAGAACAAGACAAATGGTATTACACAGCGTCGCTGGCTTGCACTCTGTAATAAGGATCTATCAGCACTTATCACTGAACTTTTAGGAAACGAAAAGTGGATGACAAATCTTGACGAACTCAAAAAGATTTCCGGTTACAGTGAAGACGAAGATGTTATGAAGAGATTCCTCGACATAAAGAAAGAAAACAAGAAAAAGCTTGCCAAGTACATTCAGGAAAAAGAAGGCATTACAATCGATCCGAATTCTATTTTTGATATTCAGATCAAGAGACTTCATGAATACAAGCGTCAGCTTTTAAACGCTTTCTCAATTCTTTACATTTACTATGGTATCAAGTCGGGCGAAATCATTAATATGAATCCTGTAACATTTATTTTCGGTGCAAAATCAGCTCCGGGTTACAGACGTGCAAAAGCAATCATCAAGTTCATTAACGAAATTGCAAAGCTTGTGGAAAATGATGAAGAAGTAAGCAAATATGTAAAGGTTGTTTTTGTTTCAAACTACAATGTTTCATACGCTGAAAAGCTTATTCCGGCTGCAGATGTTTCTGAACAGATTTCAACAGCAGGTACAGAGGCATCAGGTACAGGTAACATGAAGCTTATGCTCAACGGTGCTGTAACACTCGGAACATACGATGGTGCAAACATTGAAATTGTCGGTGAAGCAGGTGAAGAAAACAACTACATCTTCGGTGCAAGAGTTGAAGAACTCAAGGATATTATGCCTAAGTACAACAGTCGTAAGCTTATGGCTGAAAATCCAAAGATCAGACAGGTTGTCGAAACACTTATCAATGGTACAGTTTCAGACGGCGGAAGTGGTGATTTCAGAGAACTTTACTACTCACTTACAGATGGTGCATCATGGCATTCACCTGATAACTATTATCTCCTCGGCGATCTTGAAAGCTATATTGAAGTAAAACTCAAGTGTATCGGTGATTTTGGCGACAGAAAGAACATTGCGAAAAAAATGTGGCTTAACACATGTAATGCAGGTAAATTCAGTTCTGACAGAACTATCCGTGACTATGCTGAAAACATCTGGCATATTGGTAAGGTGGATATTTAATTTCACTCATAAAAATCAGGGTGGGCTAAGCTCACCCTGTAAAAAATATTGATTAAAAGTATTTATCGGAGAAAAATTTTATGGAACAGAAAAAAATAGACAGAATTAATTTTCTTGCAAGAAAGTCCCGTACAGAGGAACTTACCCCGGAAGAAAAGGAAGAACAGGCTGTACTTCGTCAGGAATACAGGGACAGCTTTGTAAGAAGTCTTTCATCACAGCTTGAAAACACCTACATTGTAAATCCTGATGGAAGCAAAAAAAAGGTAACAAGAAGAAACGGAGGAAATAAGAATGAATGAAAACAAAGGCAAATATTCACTCATAAGAGTCATACTTTCAGTTTTGTCAATGCTGATACTTATACTCGGTAATTTTGACATTATCCCTCAGAAAATAGGTATAATTGCAGCGGCAGCACTTCTTGTAATTGCAACAACATGGAACGCTGTTGAAGGATTTAAGGAAGGCAAAAAGCTGTCAAGTATCATAAATCTTATAGCAGCTGCACTTATGATCGCCCTTTGCATTATTACACTGTTACTGTAATCGGAGGTGATTAAATGACATCACTTCTGCTTATCGGTGCTTTAGTAGTAATAATATGTGTTATCACCAATAAGCTCACAAACAAAATAGGCATACCCGTACTGCTTGGATTTATAGTACTGGGTATGCTTTTCGGTTCAGATGGAATTTTCAGAATAGAATTTGAAAATTATGAATTTGCGGAATCCATATGTAAAATCGCACTTATCTTCATCATGTTTTATGGTGGTTTCGGCACAAGATGGAGTGAGGCAAAAAAAGTTGCGACACGTTCAATTTTGCTTTCAACTGTCGGAGTTGTCGTCACAGCGGTAATTACAGCTGTTTTCTGCTACTTTATCATTGGCATATCCGTTTGGGAAAGCTTTCTTATAGGGGCAGTTATAAGCTCGACAGACGCAGCCTCAGTCTTTTCGATACTACGTTCAAAAAAGCTTGGTTTAAAAGAAAATACAGCCTCACTGCTTGAAATGGAAAGCGGAAGTAATGACCCATGTGCATATATGCTTACTCTCGTTGCCATTTCCATGTTAAACGGTACGGCAACAGCGGGTTCTCTTATTTATCTTGTATTTGCCCAGTTTGCCTATGGCATTGCAATAGGTGTTATAATCGCACTGATTGCCAGAACTGTACTTCAGAAATTCACCTTTACAACAGAAGGTTTTGATGCGGCGTTTGTACTTGCTGTAGCTGTACTTGCCTTTGCACTTCCTGAGTCAATAAACGGCAACGGATATTTAAGTACATACATTGTCGGCATAATACTCGGTAATTCCGACATAAAAAACAAAAAATCAATGGTACATTTCTTTGACGGCATAACAGGACTTATGCAGATGCTCATCTTCTTCCTGCTGGGACTTTTATCATTCCCGTCATCGCTTGTAAAAGTATTTTTACCATCACTTGCCATCGCTGTATTTCTTATGTTTATTGTACGACCGATTGCAATTTTCGGCGTACTTGCACCATTCAAATGCAGTATCAGGCAAAAACTGCTTGTATCATGGTCTGGTCTCAGAGGTGCGGCATCAATAGTTTTTGCAATAATGGCGGTTGTTTCGGTACAAAAGCTTGAAAACGACATTTTTCACATGATTTTCTGTATTGTTTTAATTTCAATACTTCTCCAGGGAACGCTTATTCCGTTCATGTCGAAAAAGCTTAAAATGACTGATGACAGCTCAAATGTATTAAAAACATTTAACGACTATGTTGAGGAGCTTGATGTTCAGTTCATAAAACTGACTGTAAACGGCGAGCATCCATGGAAAAACAAAAAAATCCGTGAACTTTCAATTCCATGGGATTTACTTTTTGTATTGATTATACGAAACGAAGAAAGTATAATCCCTAACGGAAGTACAAAAATAAAAGACGGCGATATTGTTGTAGTGAGTGCACCTGAATATCAGGGAAGTACAGCAATGTTTACAGAAAAAAAAATTCATCATTCAAGCAAGTGGATTGGCAAGAAAATCTCCGATTATTCCGAAGTTTCCTCAAAGCTTGTAATTCTTATCAAAAGAGGAGCTGAGGTTATAATCCCGAGAGGCCCTACTGATATTCTCGAAAACGACATTCTTGTTATACATACACAAAAAACAGAAAAAAATAAAACAGTCACAAAGGTGTAAAGCCTTGTGGTTGTTTCATTTTATAAAAAAGTTTTTAAAAATAATTTTTTTTAAACTAAAAGTTTCGATCAAGCCTTTTTGCTTGCATGCCTGTGGTGCAAAGGCTTGCGGTTTCTGCTCTGCATGCCGTTGGCACTCGGCAGAGCCTTTGGTCGCCGTCCGCAGACGGCGAAATATCCCCATCGGAGACGCGCTCGAAGGAAGTGCCCTTGGGGTACATTTACGAGGGGTGAATTGAAAAACAGCCCAGTGGGCTGTTTTTCAAGAGGGGACGCTTTGCAAGAAAAAGCGTCCCCTTATTTTGGTCGTACGTATATTTGCCTGCTGATTTAATCAGCACGATAATTAAATTTAAGTTTTTTTATTAATCACATTTAAAAATCTGAGACCAGTAATATCCATAAGGTGAATTTGCATCATAATAAAATCCGACGCCAAGCTTTGTATAATTCGGATCAATAATATTTTCATAATGTGCAGGGGAATTTATCCACTGTGCCACAACGACTTCAGCTGTAGGACAACCTGCGGCAATATTTTCACCACAGCAATAATAACTTATTGAAAAGTCCTTCAGAACTGTTGCAAATGAAGTTCCGTCAGGACGTGTATGTGAGAAAACTTCCGATGCTTCTTCTGCTCTTACATTTGCCGCCTTGTTAAGATCCACATCAAGAACAAGCGGAGACAAACCAAGTGAAGCTCTTTCCTGGTTTACAAGTTCAAGAACCTCAATAGCATAATCGGCATATGGTGTAACAAGCTTTGCAGCTATTGCAGAAGCGTCACGAATGTCAACCTTACCATCACCATTATAATCACCTGCATCATCAATGGCTTTACGTCTTGAAAGACTGCCTGCAATATATGCCGCATCACGGATAGTAAGCATACCATCTCCGTTAGCATCACCCTTTATAACGGCTGACGCACCAAACGGCACGCACATAAGAACTAATATTGCTGATAATAATACTGAAAAAATTTTCTTACGAGTCATACTGCAACAACTCCTTCCGGAAACATGTGGTTAAACCGATACATATAACATGTGATGTTATTTACTACTTTATACTAACAGAATAACATATTTTTTATTAATTGTCAATAAATAGATCGATCAAATTTTAAACGTTTAATTTGGCTGATCTACATAAAACTGGTATTTTTTTAACTATAATGTTTAAAAAAAGCCACTCATTAGTGGCTTTTCAGTTTGTCGAAAAAGTCTGTATTCACAAAACTAAAAGTTTTGATCAAACTTTTTCAAAAGTTTGCGGTTTCCAAAGGCAGCGCCTTTGGTCGCCGCCCGCAGACGGCGAAATACCTCATCGGAGGCGTATTTACGAGGGGTGAATTGAAAAACAGCCCGGTGGGCTGTTTTTCAAGAGGGGACGCTTTACAAGAGAAAGCGTCCCCTTACTTTAGTCGTACTCAAGTTTGCCTGCCGATTTAATCGGCACGAAAATTAAATTTGAGGTTTTTCAACAGTCTCAAAAGCCACTCATTAGTGGCTTTTTTTCTTATAAATTATGATTTAAAGAGCTGTACCCAGTAAACGCCGTTATTACCAACACCAAGCTCTGTATAATTCGGACTAATCATATTCTGATAATGTCCCGGAGAGTTTATCCACTGATCCATAGTTGCGGCTACGGTTGAATTTCCGGCGGCAATATTTTCACCGCACCAGCCATATGAAATATTGAATTGATCAAAAACCGTAAAACAGCTTGTTCCGTCAGGACGATCATGTGAAAAGTAAGTAGTTATCTCCTTTGCACGAAGATTTGCCGCATCATTCATTGCTGAGTTAAGTTTAAGCGGTGCTACGCCAACCTTTTCACGTTCGATATTCACAAGTCTAAGCATTTCTTCAGCTATCGACTGTGATGCAAAAGCAGAGCCAAGCATTTTTGCAATAGCGGCGGCATCACGGATATTTACAGTTCCATCATCATTATAGTCACCGATTACGTCTACAGATTTTCTACTGGCAAGAGCAGATGCTATATATGCCGCATCTCTTACATTGACAACGCCGTCACCTGTCACATCACCCTTAACAGCCGCAAAGCAGACAGTTGAAGTCATTACAGTTGCTGAAATCGCAGCAGATAAAATTACAGAAAAACATCTTTTTAATTTCATAAAAACCTCCTGTTAATTGTAGTGACTTAATTTTATCACAAATCAAAGTTAATGTCAATCCAAATGCTAATTTAGTATCTGTAAAATAAACATAGGCAATAAGCATAAATTTTTATTTGTCGGTGTTTTTATTTTGTAAAATTTTTGTAGGGGCGACCATTGGTCGCCCGTTTGAATTATAATTTATTTTGCGGGCGAGCAATGCTCGCCCCTACATGAAAATAACGAATTTCAGCCATTTGTAGGGGACGGCGCCTACGACGTCCCTTTAATTAAATGTAATTTTCGACGGTGCGTCGAGGGCGCCGCACCCTACAGATGATAGGTGCAGAAAATAAAATGTTTGTGCGACAAATATAAATTTATGCTTACTATCTACATTTATATTACAGATACACTAATTTATCAGTTTTTGTGCAATTGACATTACAACAGGGAGTGTTGCTATCGACAAAAGTGTTGTAACGGCAAAAAGCTCCGATGCATAGAATGAATCCTTTTTAAAGCGTATAGCAAACAAAGTACCTGTAGCGGCGGCAGGACATGCAGATGCTAAAATTACAGTTCCTGCAACAACACTGTCAGCAGGTATAAAGCAAAGAATAAGTGAAGTTACAGCCGGTACAGCAATAAGCGATACAAAAGAAACAAGATAAAGTCTTACGTTTTTAAGCGACTTTAAAATATTTGTCTGAGCTATGGTAACACCTGCGGCAATCATTGCAAGAGGCGTGTTCATATCGGCTAAAAAAGACAATGTCTGAAAAAGTGTCTGTGGAATGGAAATTTTCAGAATAAACAGTAAAAAACCAAGTACGGTAGCTATTACAGCAGGAGTTTTTACAGCCTGTACTATCATTTTTCCCTTGAACTTCCCTTTCATCACGAATACACCATGAGTCCAGACAAGTATATTAAAAACGGTCATAAAAGCCGTCAGATAGAAAACACCTTCTGCACCATAAACGCCTTTTACAAGTGGTATTCCCATAAATCCACAGTTTGAGTAAATGCATGAAAAGCGTTCAAGCGGAAGTCGTTCACCTTTTTTTCTCAGAAATATAATTGAAAGAATTATTGCCGCTGCCATGCTTATTACAGAAAAAAGAAGTGAAAGCAACAGTCCTTTAAGAAGTCTTTTGTCAAAATCAACCTGATACGAAACTATTATAACGATCGGATTCACCACCATAAGCACAAGTGAAGAAAGCGACTTTGATGCTTCACTGCTTATAATGTTTGTTTTATAGCATATGACACCTGTTAAAATCAGCAGTGCCATAATAATTACCTGATTTAAAACTATCATAAAATCACCTTATTTTATTATTTACAAAAATTTATGAAAAATGCCTTCCAAATGGAAAGCATTCTGTCACTGATTTACTCATCATCTTCTTCATTGTCATCTTCATCTGCAACTTCAAGATGAATTTTATTGATTTTCTGCTCATCAGCGGAAGTAACTGTCATTTTAAACATTCCGCACTCTGTCGTTTCGCCGACCTTTGCAATATGTCCGAGAAGTTCTGTAACAAGTCCGCCGACCGTATTTACCGAACTTTCAATATAATCCTCAGGAAGATCAAATTTATCGAGCATATCGCTGATACTTAAATCTGCAGTGATTTCATACTTATTTTCATCAAGCTTAACAAAATTCGGAATAACCTCATCGTCTTCGTCATAGATTTCTCCGACAAGTTCTTCAATAATATCTTCAATAGTAACAATACCCTTTGTACCGCCATACTGATCAAGTACAACCGCCATATGCATCTTATTTTTCTGTAATTCCTTGAGTGCTTCACTGATAAGCTTTAAATCCGAAATATGTATAATATCCTGAATTATTTCAGAAATATCCTGCTTTCCCTCATTCATAAGACGCATAAAGCTTTTGTTTGTTACAATTCCTACTATGTTATCTATATTTTTTTCATAAACAGGAACTCTTGAATACATTTCATTCAGGAATATATTTTTAATTTCCTCAAACGGAGTATTACGTTCAACCGCAGTAACATTCACTCTTGGAATAAGTATTTCATCAACTGTAATTTCATCAAATTCAAGCGCTGATCTTACAAGTTCACTTTCCTGCTGTTCAAGTACGCCCTGCTCCTGAATTTCATCAATTATATATTTAAGCTCATCTTCCGTAACACTCGGCTGTTCTTCCTTAGGTTTGAAGAGATTCTGTAAAAACTGAAATATCCAGACAAAAGGTTTAAGTATGAACATTATAAGTGAAATCGGACCTGCAAACAATAAAGCACACTGTTCTGCATGACTTTTTGCTATGGACTTTGGAGTAATTTCACCGAATATAAGAACCAGTACAGTCATAACCGCAGTTGCAACACCGACACCGCCCGGACCTAAAATCTGGGTAAACAAAACGGTACTTATAGAAGTTGAAAGAATATTTACGATATTGTTTCCTATAAGAATTGCTGTCAAGGCTTTTTCAAAAGCATTTGCAATTTTCAGTGCTTTTGATGCCCTTTTGTCACCTTTTGCCGCATAATTTTTCAGTCGTGCCTTATTTACTGTCGAAAACGCTGTTTCACTGGCTGAGAAAAATGCCGATAACACAAGCATTGCAATCACAATGATAATATTAGGTATAATCGAACTGTCCATAAATCCTCCGAAAATTTAAATATAACAGCATAAAATTATACTGTTATAATCAATATTATCATATTTGCGTAAAAATATCAATATGCAAAATGTAGAATTTTTAAAAAGTACTTGTTATTTTTGCAGAAATATGTTACATTAATAGAGGTACATTTTCATACCAAAATGTTTTATATTTTAATATTTTCAGAAAACGGAGTGAAAAAATGTTCAAGAAAATAGCAAGAACCTGTATTGGTATATTTCCTGAGAAGATTCAGAAGCTGTATTACAAATACGAAGAGGTTCTGATGTATCTTTTCTTCGGCGTTCTCACAACAGCCGTAAGCTTTGTTTCAGCAGGAATTTCAAAAGCCGCTCTTGAAACACTTGGTTTCGGAGCAAATTCCGTTTCAGTAGTAAGCACGGTTTTTTCATGGATTTGTGCTGTAACGTTTGCGTACATTACAAACCGACTCTGGGTTTTTGATTCAGAGGCTTCGGGAAAAAAGGCTTTGCTGTCAGAAGCATTATCATTTTACGGCGGACGTGTATTTACACTTATTGTGGAAACGGTCATGATGTGGATTGGTTATTCACTCATCGGAATAAACTACTGGATTACAAAAATTTCCGCAAATGTAATAGTTCTGATACTCAACTATATTATAAGTAAAATTTTTGTATTTAAGAATAAGGAGAAATAAAATGAAAAAATTCAGAAAATTAACGGCAGTTATTGCATCAGCCTTTATAACTGCATCACTTCCAATTCTTCATCTTCACGCTGATGAAAACTATATCATCTCAGCAGATGACTCAAGATACAAGTATATTGAAAATACAGACGGTACTATTTCAATTGCAGAAAGCGAATACTCAAAAACAGGTGTTACGGGTGATGTTGTTCTCCCTGACGTACTTGATGGAAAAATCGTTACAGGAATATGCAAGAACGGATTTCTCGGAAGTGACATAACAAGTGTTGTCGTTCCTGAAAGTATCTGTGATATTGGATCACTTGCATTTGCAAACTGCCTTACACTTTCTCAGGTTACACTTCCAGATACTATTGCACAGATGGGTGAACTTGCTTTTTCAAATACAGGATTTGAAACGGCACTTCTTGCTGAAACGGAAACTGATTTTGCAGTAATCAATGATTATATTCTGTATCTTTACACAGGAAGCGAAACAGAAATCGAAGTTCCGGACGGCATAAAAGTTATTGCAAACTCCGCCTTTGCAAACAACGGCGTTTTCTCACAGGAAAACATAACTTCCGTTACACTTCCTGACGGACTTGTACATATCGGTGCAAATGCATTTGACAACTGTGACAAGCTTTCAACTTTAACAATCAAATCGGGTCTCAGATCGGTAGGACAGAATGCCGTTGACAGCAGTGTTACAATTTACGGTTATCTTAATACTTATGCCCAGATTTATGCTACAGCAAATGGAAACAAGTTTGTTCCGCTTATTGCACAGGGCGGATTTGAAATTGAGTGTGACTATGATGATAACTTCAAGCAGTACTACTTCTCAACCGATACAGAATTCTCAACAGAAGGCATACACGTCTACAAAAGAAACTATGACGGAACCAAAGAAGAACTGACAGACTGGTCATTTGACTCAACTCCTGCTGAACTGTATGCAGCAGCAAATCAGTCGGCTACAGAATAAAAAACAACCAATTTTGTAATAAAATAGATAATGAAAATTAGTGGTTTTATCAATTTACAAATGATGTAAAAAAAAGTATAATATAATTAGTGATTTGAATTCACTGATTATATTTTGTGAGGTATAGAGATTATGAATATTTTAAAGAGAGTTTCAGCAGTATTACTCGCTGGTCTTTCATCAGCAGTATTATTAACCGGCTGTGGCGGTATCGAAGATGACATTATCGGTACATGGAAGTGTGACAAGATTTCAATGGAAGGTCTTGAACTTGATCCAAGCACATTTGCTGAAACATACGGCGTTGAACTTGAAATGAAGCTTGAAGTTACAGAAGATAAGCTCATTATTGACATGAACGGCGAAAAGGAAGAAGAAGAATACGAATTAAAGGATAACGTTCTCAAGGAAGAAGACGGCGCAAAGCTTTACTATGATGAAGATTCTGAAAAGATCGTTATGGAAGGTGACGAATTCGGCGAAGGCGGAAAGGTTACTTTCGTTAAGGAATAATTCAAGATAATATTTATGGAACGCTTTCAATGTAAGGCGTTCCTTTTTTAATGCTGAAAGGAATTCAATGGAAACACCAATATATGATTTTCTGAAAAAATATGAACAGGAGCCAAAACTCCGTCTGCATATGCCCGGTCATAAAGGCAAGTCGCCTGCTGAAATTTCATTTGCCTATGATATAACCGAAATAAACGGTGCGGACAGTCTTTTTGAAGCTGATGGCATAATAGCACAGAGTGAGAAAAATGCCTCGGCTCTTTTTAAAACAAAAATGACCTGCTACAGTGCAGGCGGTTCTACCCTGTGTATACAGACTATGCTTGCACTTGCAAAGTTTGAAAAACGCAGTATTATCGCTGTGAGAAACGTTCACAGAAGCTTTTTATCTGCCTGTGCATTGCTTGATATTCAGCCTCAGTGGATTTACCCTGATTACAGAGCCGGTTTTCTTTCAGGTGAGATAACCGCAGAGGCTGTTGAAAAAGAACTGAAAAACACTTCAAATGCGTGTGTTTATATAACATCGCCCGACTACCTTGGAAAAACAGCCGATATAAAAGCTATTGCAGAAGTATGTCACCGATATGATGCAATACTGCTCGTTGACAACGCTCACGGTGCTCACACCGCAGGAACGGAAAATCACCCGATAATACAGGGTGCGGACATGTGCTGTGATTCGGCACACAAAATGCTCCCGTGTCTGACAGGCGGAGCATATCTTCACATAAATTACGAAAAATATATTTCCCGGGCAAAACAAACTATGTCACTTTTTGCATCAACAAGTCCGAGTTATCTTATTATGGCATCACTTGATCTGTGCAACGACTATATAGAAAATCAACTTCAGAGTGATACAGCTGAAGTTGTTAATGCTCTTGAAAAGCTTCGTAAAAAAATCAGTGGACAATACAAGGTTTACAGCTCTGAACCTTTTCATCTGACATTACTGTGCAATGGTATTGATCTGGCAGAACAGCTCCGTGAAAAGCATGTTGAATGTGAATATGCTGACAAATATTGCATTGTCCTGCTTTTTTCACCTAAGAATACAGCACGTGAAATAGAAATACTCACTATGCTGCTTATGCTGTGCGAGCCAAAGCCTGCTCTTTCTGATACAGCTATTGAGTTTCCGCATATTGAAAGAAAAATGAGCATAAGAGAAGCGGTAATGTCCGAATCTGAGACGATAAACGTCAATGATGCTGATGGCAGAATATGTGCCATGGTAAATGTTCCGTGTCCTCCTGCCGTACCGATTGCAGTAAGCGGAGAAGTGATAAATAAAAATTTAATTAAAATTTTCAAAAACTATGGAATTTCAGTTGTAAATGTGATAAAATAAGATATGCGGCAATATTGCCGTAACCTATCAAGGAGATTAAGTATATATGAAGCTTATTTTTGCTATTGTAAACGGTGATGACAGTCACGCCGTTTCAAAATCACTTACAGCAAACGGTTTTTATGCTACAAAGCTTGCCTCTACAGGAGGATTTTTAAGCTCCGGTAATACAACCTTTCTTATCTGTACTGAAAACGAAAAGGTTGATGAGGCAATTGAAATAATAAAATCCAAAAGTCACAAAAGAAAACAGTTTGTACAGTCAGCCGCCTCAAGCGGTATCGGTTCGAGTGCAACATTCCCAGTGGAAATAGCTGTCGGCGGTGCAACTGTTTTCGTAACGGATATAGAACGGTTTGAAAAGCTATGACAGAAAAAATATACGGTAACAGCTTTGCCTTACAGACTTTTTCTTCCATGTTCAGAAGCGGAAGAATACCGCACTCGTTCCTGATATACGGCGAAAAGGGACTTGGCAAAAAAACTCTTGCAAAATATCTTGCCATGTCACTTTTATGCGAAAACAGAAATGACGGTACACCATGCGGTGAATGTCACTCATGCAGAATAGCTCAAAAAAATGTCCATCCTGATATTATTTTTCCGGAACAAAGCGGCAAGCTTAATACATATACTGTTGAAACCTGTCGTCATGTATGTACGGACGCATTTGTCGTACCTAACAATTCTGACATAAAAATATATATTTTTGCAGATGCCGACAATATTCAGCTGCCTGCACAGAATGCCCTGCTGAAAATTATTGAAGAACCGCCTGCTCATGTACGTTTTATATTCACCGCAAAATCAAAAGATGCATTCCTGCCTACAATCATTTCAAGAGTAACTTCTGTAGGTGCATCGGCATGCACTGAAAAGGAGTGTATTACAGCTCTCAGTGAAAAAAATTACAGTGATACCGATATTAAAAATGCTGTCAATTCCTTTGGTTCAAATATAGGAATGTGCATTGAATATATGGAAAATCCGCAACTTCAGTCTGTTTCGGCATTGACAAAAAGAGCAGTCAATAGTATAATAAACAAGGACGAATACAGTCTTTTAACTGTTTTTTCCGATCCTGAATTCAAAGACAGGTCAATAACTGCCGAATTTCTTAAAATGCTTGACAATGCAATAAGGGACTGTGTTGCAATCAGATATAACCCTAACATTTCCTGCAGTAGCTGCTGTAAACCGGAAGTCTCGGTTCTTTCTGAAAAGCTTTCTGTAAAATCGGCAATGAAAATTCATACATATCTGGACAAGGCGGCATCGGAAATCAGAGCTAATGTAAGTTCAGCACTGGTAATGTCTGCTCTTTGCGGTGAAATTATTGATAGTTGAGGAAACTTAAATGGTAGAAATAATTGGTGTAAAATTCAAAAAAGGCGGTAAAGTTTATTATTTTTCGCCTAAGAAAATAAAATTTGAAACAAACGAATATGCTATTGTTGAAACGGCAAGAGGCGTTGAATGCGGACTTGTTGCTCTTGCAAACAGAGAAGTCGAAGATTCTGAAATAGTTTCACCTTTAAAGGAAATTATCAGAAAAGCAACGCCTGCCGATATGAAAATAGTTGAAAAGAACAAGCAAAAGGAAAAGGAAGCTTTTGACATATGCCTTGAAAAAATTGCGTTCAGAAAGCTTAAAATGAATCTTGTTGATGTTGAATGTACATTCGACAACAATAAAATTCTCTTTTACTTTACAGCTGAAAACCGAGTTGACTTCCGTGAACTTGTAAAGGATCTTGCATCTGTTTTCAGAACACGAATTGAACTGCGTCAGATCGGCGTAAGAGATGAAGCAAAACTTCTCGGCGGTCTTGGTATATGCGGCAGAGAATTCTGCTGCAAGGGATTTCTGGGAGATTTTCAGCCGGTGTCGATAAAAATGGCGAAGGAACAGGGACTTTCTCTTAATCCTACAAAAATTTCAGGTACATGCGGCAGACTTATGTGCTGTCTGAAGCATGAACAGGTTGCATATGAAGATCTGCTCAAAATCACACCTAAAGTCGGAGCGTATGTAAAAACGCCTGAATGCAAAGGTTATGTTGAAGAAGCAAATCTTATCACGGGTAAGCTGAAAATCAAGCCTGAAAAGAATGACGTTCCAGTCTATGCAAACAGAGATGAAGTCACTGTTATAAAGGACGCAGAAATCAGAGTAAACAAAGAAGAGCTTAAAGCTCTTAAAAGTCTTGAAGAGAAATAAAATATAAATAAAAAGGAGAAACTTATGAAAATTAAAAAGATATTGGCTTTACTTTCAGGTATTGCTGTTCTCACAACAGGTTTTACTGCATGTGACAAGGAAGAACAGGCATCATCTGAAACTTCATCACAGGAGTCATCAGCAACAGAAACAACAGAAGCACCTACAGAAGAAGCAGGTGCCGGTACAATTTATTTCATGTCTGACTATGATCTCAATCCTCAGAATGGTGAAAGCAGAAGTATTCCGCTTACACTTTTTGAAGATGTTTACGGCGGTAAAATAGAATGGATTCCGACAACACATGCCACAAAATTTGACGATCTTTCAAAGGCAGTACTCGGCGGTGAACAGGTTGACATGTTCCCTTATACCGATAATGCAATTCCTTACGGCGTTTTCACTGATCTTTTCCAGCCACTTGATGACTATGTTGATTTCAATGACGAATTATGGAAGGACATGAAAGGTCTTGCCGACAAGATGGCTTATAATGGTGGTTACTATGCCGTTCCTACAAATATAAACAATCCTGTTGTACTTATTTATAGCAGAAAGGCTATAAAGGACATGGAACTTGAAGATCCGTACAAGCTTTACACAGAAGGCAAATGGACCTGGGAAAAGTTTGTAGAGCTTATGAAAACATTTGAAGGCACAGGCTGTGCAGGCTGGATCGGTCAGGGCATCATGCAGTCAACAGGTCAGCCATATGTAACATATGACGGTTCTGCTTTTACAAACAATATTGAAAATGAAAAGCTCCAGAGTGCCGGTGAACTTATCGAACAGATCTGCGGTGCTATGTACGACGAAGAATGGTATGACGAACTTGATGAAGATATTCTCTTCCTCGGTGCAGGTTCTTGGGACATTGCCGATTCAAACAAGGAAAACAAGGATGCTGACGTATTCTTTGTTCCTTTCCCGTCAGAAGACGGCAGTGGCAAGAATGTCACAGCTGACATAAATGCCAAAATGCTTGTAAAGAATTCACAGAACGGTGAAGCAGTTGCAAAATATCTCGAATGTGAAAGAGTTGCCGTAACAGAAGAAAAGTATGTCGAAGCACAGAAAAAGGCTGAGCTTGAAAGCGGTATTACAGAAGAACAATACACATTCCTCCAGGAACTCAAAAGTCCTGACAATGTTATGTTTGACTTTGCATACGGCATGAGCAAGGCAATTTCAAATGCAACAACCGAATACAACGAAAGAGGTGCAATCAACAATATGAATGATGCACTCCTTACAGGTTATGCTGATGCTCCTTCAACATGGACAGAAATCAGAGATTCATATAAAGGCGTAATTGATGTTGAATTAAACGGTTATAAGAAAGAAAACTAATATAAAAGATACATCATATGGTTGCCAAATAAATTTTATAAACCTAAACGCCACAGAAAATTTTGTGGCGTTTCAGTTTGTCGAAAAAGTCTGCATTTACAAAACTAAAAGTTTCGGTCAAGCCTTTTCAAAGGCTTGCGGGGTCGAGGGGCAGAGCCACTCGT
>JAFQBO010000095.1 GCA_017416665.1 Oscillospiraceae bacterium | reverse complement strand
GACCAAAGGCTCTGCCGAGTGCCAACGGCATGCAGAGCAGAAACCGCAAGCCTTTGCACCACAGGCATGCAAGCAAAAAGGCTTGACCGAAACTTTTAATTTTGAAAAATCTTTTCAACAGGAACTTTTTCGACAAACTGAAAGGAGCTGTAAAAACAGCTCCTTTAATTATTTATTTAATTCTGACAAAATTGTTTTGCCTGATTTGAGTGATTGTTGAACAAGAATTATGCGTTGATTTTCAGAGCCTCTGAACTTCAGCATCAGATTTCTTTTTTCTGCTTCAAATCTGCCATCGACAATTATATCAATATAGCTTAAAAGTTCATCTGTGACTTCACACCTGGCACGACTGTCTTTTAAGAGATCGTTTTCAAAATTATATCCTGTATAACACCATATATTTTTATTTGGATATATTTGCTTTACCTGTTTTACAAGATTAACAAGTACCCTTTGATTTGATGGTTCCATAGGTTCACCACCAATTAATGTCAGTCCGGATATGTGTGCAGGCTTTAGTGCCTCGATGATTTCCTGCTGAGTTTTTTCAGAATATTCACTGCCATATCCGAAATCCCATGTTTCTTTATTGAAACAGCCTTGGCAATGGTGTGTACAGCCTGAAACAAAAAGAGAAACCCGTACACCTGTACCATTTGCAATATCACATTTTTTTATTGATGCATAATTCATTTTAAATCACTTCCAGTCTTTTCAAATATGGGCGACTATTATCAGTCGCCCAAAATAATATCTTCTTAAAACAAGTTCTTAAAGATGCATAACTCGTTCTCTGATTTCCTGTGTTCGTCCCTGATTCCAGAACTGCGTACCGATATAACCACATGTTCTTCTGGCAACATTCATTTTATCCTGATCGGTATTCCCACAGTTAGGACACTTCCAGACAAGTTTGCCATCATCATCGCTTACAACGACAATTTCACCATCATATCCACATTCACTGCAATAATCACTTTTTGTATTGAGCTCGGCATACATTATATTTTCATAAATATGCTTCATTACTGCAAGTACAGCTTCAATATTATCCTGCATATCCGGAACTTCAACATAACTTACTGCACCACCAGGAGAAAGCTTCTGGAACTGTGCCTCAAAACTGAGCTTTGTAAATGCATCTATTTCTTCAGTAACATGAACATGGTAGCTGTTTGTAATATAGTTTTTATCAGTAACACCTTCTATAAATCCAAAACGTTTCTGAAGACACTTTGCAAATTTATAAGTTGTTGATTCAAGTGGTGTACCATAAATACTAAAATCAATGTTAGTCTGTTCTTTCCATTCCTTGCATGCATCATTCAGATACTGCATAACCTTGATTGCAAATTCTGTGCCACCTTCTTCGGTATGTGATTTTCCGGTCATATATTTTGTACACTCGTAAAGACCGGCATACCCAAGAGAAATTGTAGAATAGCCATTATATAAAAGCTTGTTTATCTTTTCGCCTCTTTTAAGACGTGCCAATGCTCCATGCTGCCATAAAATAGGTGCAACGTCAGATGGTGTATCAAGAAGTCTGTTATGACGATGCATGAGTGCACGTCTGCAAAGTTCAAGACGTTCATCAAAAATATCCCAGAATCTTTCTTCATCTTTTTCAGATGAACATGCAATATCAACAAGATTTATAGTTACAACACCCTGATTAAATCTTCCATAATACTTAGGCTGTGAATTTTCATCAATATACGGTGTAAGGAAACTTCTGCAACCCATGCATGGATAGCAGTTTCCGTTTCCGTTTTTATCAATCTTGTATTCAAGCATTTTCTTTTCAGAGATATAGTCAGGAACCATTCTTTTTGCTGTACATTCAGCAGCAAGTGTTGTTATATTCCAATATTTTGAATCTTCGTAAATATTATCTTCTTCAAGAACGTATATAAGTTTCGGAAAAGCTGGAGTAATATAAACGCCCTTTTCGTTTTTTACACCGAGTATTCTCTGTCTGAGCATTTCTTCAATAATGAGTGCGAGATCATCTCTTAACTGTCCTTCAGGTACTTCATTCAGATACATAAAAATAGTTATGAACGGAGCCTGTCCGTTGGTTGTCATAAGAGTGATAACCTGATACTGTATTATCTGTACACCACGTTTAATTTCTTCCCTTACACGCATTTCAGCAACTTCATTAATTTTATCTTCATTAAGTGGGAGTCCTGCAGCATCAAATTCTTCTCTTACAATTTTACGAAGTTTTTTTCTGCTTACATTTACATAAGGCGCAAGATGTGAAAGTGTAATACTCTGACCGCCGTACTGTGAACTTGCAATCTGTGCGATACACTGTGTTGCTATGTTACATGCTGTAGAAAAGCTTTTTGGCGTTTCAATCATAACTTCACTGATAACTGTACCGTTTTTGAGCATGTCATCGAGATTTACAAGACAGCAGTTGTGCATATGCTGTGCAAAATAATCCGAATCGTGAAAATGAATGATGCCTTCTTCATGAGCTCGTACAATGTCATCAGGTAAGAGAAAACGCTTTGTTATATCCTTACTTACCTCTCCTGCCATATAGTCTCTCTGTACACTGTTGATAACAGGATTTTTATTTGAATTTTCCTGTTTTACTTCTTCGTTGTTGCATTCAATGAGGCTTAAAATCTGCTGATCTGTAGAATTGGATTTTCTTACAAGGTATCTTTTGTAACGATAAGTAATATATTTTCTTGCAACCTCAAATGACTTTATGTTCATAATCTCGTTTTCAACAAGATCCTGAATTTCTTCAACATTAAGAGTTCTGTTCATTGACTGACATGCATTTTCCACATTTTTTGAAATATCATCAATTTGCTGTTCTGTGAGCCTTTCGTGTTCCACTACTTCTTTATTAGCTTTGCGTACAGCAGCAATAATTTTGTCTATATCAAAACCTACTTCTGTACCGCTTCTTTTTATGATCTTCATTGTAAACAACCTCCGCAAAACAAAATGATAAAACAAAAACACTATATGTAGTGTTTTTATACTTATTAAACACTACATATAGTATTATAACATATTCTGATAAAAAGTCAAGTACAAATATCGACAATATATAATGTCAATCTTTGGCAAGATTTTTTCTGATTATAGCATTTGGAGGAAATTCAATATCTGACTTGAAACTAAATTTCATCATAGCATGATTAACTGTGGTAATTTCTTCGTTTTGTTCATTGAAAAATTTTTCAGGTTTAACAGTAATTGGTTTAGTTCCCGGTGAAAAAATTTCCAGTTCATCTCCTGCAAAAAATCTGTTTCTTTGTGTTGCATAGACAGTCCCGTCTTCGCAATGATCAATTACAGCCACAACGTCATAATTTCTTATATATCCGCCTGTTTCGTAATACTGGCAATCCTTTGGATGACCGAAAAAGAAACCGGTACAGTATTTTCTGTGACTCACCTTGAACACTTCGTCGCTTATCCATTCAGGTAAAATTTCATTCGGATGCGATTTATGCCAGTCCACAGCCATTCTGTATGCGTTTGTAACTACAGAAACATAGTAAGCGGATTTTGCACGACCTTCAATTTTTAAACTTGTAACTCCTGCATCAGCAAGCTTTTCTATATGATTTATCATGCAAAGATCCTTCGCATTGAGAATATAAGTGCCCTTTTCATCTTCAAAAATCGGGAAATACTGTCCTTCTCTTTTTTCTTCCATAAGGTGGTATCCCCAGCGACATGGCTGGGCACACTCTCCCCTGTTTGCATCCCGGTTTACAAGATAGCTTGATAACAGACACCTTCCGGAAAATGAAACACACATTGCACCATGTACAAAAACCTCAATATCCATGTCTTTGGGAATTTTGGCTCTGATTTCTGCGATTTCATCAAGTGAAAGTTCTCTTGCAAGTACAGCACGTTTAACACCCATATTGTAAAGCTGATTTGCAGTTGCATAATTTACAATACCGGTCTGAGTTGACATATGGATTTCCATATCAGGAACAAACTGTTTAATAAGTGACAGAAGTCCTAAATCTGCAACAATTACTGCATCAACATTACATGCCTGTGCATTTTTTATAAAATCTTCAAATTCAGGAATTTCATTATTTCTTGGAAGTGTATTGCATGTGAGATATACTTTCACATTTTTTGAATGTGCAAATTCAACCGCAGTTTTTAATTCATCAAAAGTAAAATTATCCGGTGATGCTCTCATACCAAAATTTTTTGCACCAAGATAAACGGCATCAGCACCATAATTAATCGCAGAATAAAAACGCTCTGAATCGCCTGCCGGTGCAAGAACCTCAAGATTATCAAATTTACTCATAATAGTAGTCCTCTTCATAATACTCATCGTCTGAGTCGTCATCATCTTCACTTACTTCGCCATTTATAATAGCAAGATTTTCTTCATGCTCTTCAAGCGTTTCGGAATAGTATATTTCCAGTGTGTCAATATCAGCACAGAAATAGTAGTAATTATTGTCATCAGGATACAGAACTGCTTCAATCGCATCTATACCCGGATTGCCTATTGCTCCTGGTGGAAGACCGTAACCCTGATATGTATCATATGCCTCAAAAATAGCAGTTGATTTAATCTGGATATTTGGTTTTATTATTTCTTCAACATAATAAGTTGTCGGGTCTAACTGAAGCATAGGAAAATCTTCTTCATTGCTGAGTCTGTTGTAGAATACGCCGGCAACTTTTTTCATTGATTCAGCAGTCGGAGCTTCTGCCTGAACAATAGATGCAAGTGTAATTACTTCGTCAAGGGTCATCCCCTTCTTCTGCATTTGTCTGTAATACTCATCAGTCATTTTATTTTCAAAATTCTGATAAATTTTCATACACACAGACTGTGGCTCGCTGTCAAGATAGAATTTATAGGTTTCAGGGAACAGATAGCCTTCCATTCTGTAAAATTTTGTTGCTGTTGATGTCGGGAGTTTTTCTTCAAAATCAAATCCATATCCGCCGGCATTAAAATAGTATATAAATCTGTCTGCACTGCAAACGCCCTTTTCTTCGAGAATTTTTGCAGCATCGTAAATGCTTGTACCTTCGATAAAGGTAACTTCAGCAGTCTCTCTGCTGTCATCATCTGCCTCGGTTGTAAGCTTACCGATTATAGTTTCATAGGCATCAGCAGGACTTAATTCATACTGTCCCGGAATAAACAATTCGTCAGAACCACTCATTCCTGAAAAGATTTCAAATGCCTTTGGTATATCAATTATACCTTCTTCTTCCAGAATTGCAGCAACTGACTGAGCATTTGCACCTTCCGGAATTGTAACCATTTTTACAGCATCACCCTTACCTATAGCAAGCATGTCTCTGCCAACAGCTATAATAAGAATTGAAAGACATATTGAAACTGTAAAAATAAGCGTAGTCACCATCAGAACTATCGGTAATCTTGCGGAACGTTTTTTACGTTTTTTACGCTTTGAAGGTCTGTTTGGTACATTTTGTCCATTATAAGCTGATTCGTTATTTGCTTTACGTATCTTTACAGGTTCATCATTAAAATTTTCCTGTGAATAGTCTGCATTATTTCTGATATTCATTTGTGTATCAGAAGTATACGCTCTTTGCATATTTACAGTATTATATTCCTGATAATTGTTGTTTTTTTCAGGAATTTCAAGTTTTGTAGTAGCGGCATCTGAAACTGGTATTTCATCCTGACTTATCCTATCAGTTTTGGATACAGCAAATCCTGTTGTCTTTTGATAGTCATTGCTGTATGCGGCAGGATTAACATTTTTTCTTGGTGCAGAACGTACAGAATTATTCCTTGATGTATAATTTCTGTTTGAACCTGGTGACGTCGTTCTTTTGTTATCATTGTCAAAATTATTTAAAATGTCTTCAAGCATTCTGTCCCTGTCAGGATTACGTCTGTTATCCATTACACGCCTCCGTATTATTTTCAGTTACAATATAATCAACATGTCTGTCATATTTTCCAATCGGCAGGCTGTCAGTAATATGTTGACTATAGCATATTCCTACTGTTGTAAGTTCAGGATGTCCGGCAAGAAAGGTATCATAAAATCCTCCGCCGTATCCCAGACGGTAACCTTTTTTATCAAACGACAAAGCAGGTACGATACATACAGTATTTTTAAAAGTTGTTACCATATTTTCTTTATTGTCTGTCGGTTCATATATACCAAAAGAAGATTTTTTAAAAACTGTATTTTCATTACAATAATAAAAATTCATTTTTCTATTTCCGACACATCTCGGAACTGCCACTGTAATTGATTTATCAAAGCAGTATCTTATTATTTCTTTTGTATCAACTTCAATATCTGTGGAAATATAAATCAGAACGAGATCAGCTTTATCAAGTAGTTTACTTGTAATGAGTTGTTCTGTAATGCATTGCTCAAGTTTATGTTTTTTTTCTTTATCCAAGTCGGATCTTTCAGCTTTGAATCTTATTCTGAGCTGTTTTTTTATTTCATCATACATTAATACAGTACCGTCTTCTTTAACTTTTCTGCTCTTTCATCAGAGGTAAGAAGTCTGACAAGTTCAAAAGAAAACTGCATAGCCGTTCCGGCTCCTCTTGATGTTATGATATTACCATCTGTGCAGACTGGTTCATCAGAAACGACAGCATTTCCAAGCTGGCTTTCAAATCCGGTATAACAGGTTGCCTTTTTGCCGTCAAGAATTCCTTTATGTCCAAGTATTGATGGAGCGGCACATATTGCACCGATAAATTTATTATTTTCCATACAAAAGTCAATAGCTTTCTGTACATTAGGATTTTTTTCAAGATTAAGTGTACCAGGCATTCCTCCCGGAAGAACAATCATGTCAACATTATCATCAAGTACAAGCTGTGAATCAGTAATGTTTGCGAGAACAGGAATATTATGTGAACCAAGAATAGCTTCTCCTCCAACACCTACTGTTATAACATCAAGCTCACATCTTCTGAGCATGTCAACAGGAGTGAGTGCTTCAACTTCTTCAAAACCTTCTGCTAAAAAAACGTAAATCATAATAATCTCCAATCTGTTTATTTATGGCCGATAACATTTTTTATTGTGTTTATTATATTGTCGGAAATTTCATCGACTGAAAGTGCCATATTGTTTTTACTGCATTCAATGATAGTCCATTCAAGTTTGTCAGCCGCATAAAGTGCGGACTTACGACAGTTGCTGAGATAGGCTGTATCTGCCTCGTGAATATCCTTTTTATTTTCATCACCATTATATCTTTTTGACAGCAGTTTTTGTGAAACTTCTATCGGCATATCAAGGAAAATTACACTGTCAGCCTTTGGAATACCAAGTTTTTCGTATTCATAATCATACAGCCATTCAAGATACTTGTCCCATTCATGCGACTGAAGTTTTGACATCTGGTGAAGTGCATTTGAACTTACATATCTTGCTGCAAGAATAATACACCCGTTTTCAAAATCTTCTTTCCAGTACTTCATGTAACTTGCATACCTGTCAACGGCATAGAAACTTGAAGCGGCATACGCATTTATGTCGTTAGGATTAGAAGAAAACTCTCCTCCGAGGTACATTTTCACAAGAGCAGATGATGGACTGTCATAATCCGGAAAACTTATGGTTTTTACATTATATCCCATTTCCGT
>JAFQBO010000094.1 GCA_017416665.1 Oscillospiraceae bacterium | reverse complement strand
GAACCACTTTCAGGTGCAACATATGCTTCGCCGAACATTTCACCAACGCTTACAACAGTAATTATGCTACGGTTGCCCCAGTAATCATCATGCTGAATATGAAGTTTGCCATCAACAAGAACTGTAATATTATCAATATGCTCTCCCTGACGAAAAACGTATTCTCCTTTTTTGTATGTACATAATCTTGCCTGTAAGCAGTTAAGCATTGCATTTATTTCTTCATCGCCCACACCTGAAAAAAGTTGGGTTCTTTTTAATATTGGGATAAATTTTTTCATAAAACCCTCATTTCTGTTGTAAATACAACCGACTTGTTATAAAAATTATAGTATAATCATATTAATAAGTCAAGTACTTATATATTTTTATTTAAAGGAGTATTTATAATGATTAGAAAAATTATAAAAATAGACGAAGAAAAATGTAACGGATGCGGACTTTGTGCAAAAGCCTGTCATGAAGGTGCGATAGAAATGATTGATGGTAAAGCAAAGCTGACACGTGAGGATTACTGCGACGGACTGGGTGATTGCCTGCCGGCTTGTCCGACCAATGCCATAACATTTGAAGAACGTGAAGCACCTGCTTATAATGAAGCGGCAGTTCTTGCAGCAAAACAGAAAAAAACAACCGATACTCTTCCTTGCGGATGTCCCGGAACACAATCGAAATTCATCAACAGGGAAGCGGCACAGACTCCGGTATCTGTTTCAAGTCAGCTTTCACAGTGGCCGGTACAGATTAAGCTTGTGCCGATAAATGCACCGTATTTTGATAATGCAAATCTGCTTGTTGCGGCAGACTGTACCGCCTTTGCATATGGTAATTTTCATAATGAATTTATACGTAATCATGTTACGCTCATCGGCTGTCCAAAGCTCGATGAGGGTGACTATGCCGATAAGCTTACACAGATTATTGCAGGCAATAATATTAAAAGTGTGACAATTGCGAGGATGGAAGTACCTTGCTGCGGCGGTATTGAAAATGCTGTAAAACGTGCATTGCAGACGAGTGGAAAGTTTATTCCGTGGAGAGTTGTTACAATTTCAACAGACGGAAGAATTGAGGTATTGCCTTAAATTTACATTTGTCGGTGTCCCGACTGGCTATTCGAAGGAAGTGCCTTTTTTGTGTGGTATTACATTAAAAACTTGACTTGACTATATAAAAAGTGGTATAATAAAAAAAGTTAGGGTAAAAAGGAGCGGTTATGAAGAAAAAAATTTTTTATATGATGATTTTGGTTTTTATATTATCAGCTTGTTTTTCAGGCTGTACAGAATCATCTTCAACTGAAAGTAAAAATGACAAAAGAGCTCTTGATTCTGCATCCACTACAGCAAAATCAGATGTTATGCCGTCATCAACAACCACTCTTACGCCGCTTCAGACCTTTGAGAGAATTACAGCTATGGAAAAACAGCCTGAAACTGTTCAGACAACTGAGGTTAGTCCAGTAAAAAAAGCTGAATCTGTTACTGTCACGGAAAACGATATGTCAGACTGGTTTGAGGAAAACAAGCTTTTTGACATGAAGCTAAAAGCAGACAGTTCCTCAGATGCAGTTGTTACATGGTATGATTTTCCGCTGGATAAAGAGGAAACGACTGTTACAACAGCATCGGTAACCAATGCTGTAAACATTGCTGAAACACTTGGTTCAATGATAACAAGAAGTGCGGCGGATTTTGTACCCGGTGAATAGCACTTAAAATATTACATAAAAGAGGTAGAAATATGAAATTAGGTATGGTTGGACTTCCGAATGTCGGAAAAAGCACACTTTTTAATGCACTCACAAATGCAGGTGCAGAATCGGCGAATTATCCGTTCTGCACTATTGAAAAAAATATTGGTATAGTTTCTGTTCCGGATGAACGACTTGATGAACTTGCAAAAATGTACAATCCTGATAAATTTACTCCTGCAACACTTGAATTTGTAGACATCGCAGGACTTGTAAAGGGAGCTTCAAAGGGTGAAGGTCTTGGTAACAAATTCCTGGGCGACATCAGAGAAGTTGACGCTATTGTTCACGTTGTACGTTGCTTTGAAGACACAAATATCATTCACGTTGATGGTGAAATCAATCCTGCAAGAGACATTGAAACTATAAATCTTGAACTTATTTTTTCTGATATTGAAATGGTTGACAGATTTATTGAACGTTCAAAAAAACTTGTAAAGGGTGATAAAAAGTATCAGGCTCAGGTTGATTTCCTTGAAAGACTTAAAAGCCATCTCGAAGAAGGTAAATCGGCAAGAGCGTTTGACTTTACAGATGATGAAAAGGAAATCATAAAGCAGACACCACTGCTTTCAGCAAAGCCGATTATTTATGCGGCAAATCTTTGTGAAAATGATTTTGTAAATAATATCGAAACAAATGAAAACTTCAATATTGTAAAGAAAATCGCTGAAGAAGAACATGCGGCGGTACTTCCTATCTGTGCTCAGATTGAAGCTGAAATTTCTGATATGGAGGCAGATGACAAGGAAATGTTCCTTTCAGAGATGGGACTTAAGGAATCGGGTCTTAACAGAATTATAAAAGAAGGCTATTCACTTCTCGGTCTTATTTCGTATCTTACAGCAGGTCAGCCTGAAGTAAGAGCCTGGACAATTACAAAGGGTACAAAGGCACCTCAGGCGGCAGGTAAAATTCATACGGACTTCGAAAAAGGCTTTATCAGAGCTGAGGTTATCAGTTATGATGATCTTATGGCGTGCGGAACTATGGCTGCTGCAAAGGAAAAGGGCCTTGTAAGACTTGAAGGTAAGGAATATGTGATGCAGGACGGAGATATTGTTCTCTTCAGATTTAATGTTTAATGTATTGGGCTGCTTAAGAAGGTTGTATGATTGGTATGGAATAAAAATTAATTCTTAAACCAGAATATTTATCTTCTTTAAAATTTCTTCCTAAAAAATATTGCCTTAATAATCTGCCTATTGAGATATAATTTGTACATATTCTAATATTTGAGGGCGTGCCGGACTTAGTGTCCAGCACGCCCTCAGGTAATTATAAATCAGATACAGCAAATCAGTTCGTCACGGATGCTGTCAAGACGATTATCGGAAATACCAAAATCCATTTCCTTATAGCTCCACGCACAGCGTGCAATGCCATATTTTTCAAATACGCTGTTTATCATTCTGAACCATTTTAAAGTATCTTCCGGTGATACAATGTCAATTACACCAAATTCTCCGCAGTATAGAGTAGTATTGTGTTTCTTTGCTGATTCAATTGCAGGTGCAAAGAGTTCTTCAAAAAAATCGGCAGTAATATTACTTTCACTAAAGGAAAAACGATTGTCAGGATCGATTGCGTTTGTCCAGTATGCTCCCTGATGTGTAAATTTCAGTGGTTCATAGCAGTGCAGGTTATAAACAATTTTATCGTCATATGGTTCTGCAAGATCGGCAACTGCTGAAGCGCTGTTATTATCATAACTTCCGACGAGAATTATAACGTCAGGAGCAATGGTACGGATTCTCTTAATGCAGGTATTTGAAATTTTGTTCCATTCATTAATATAGCTTTTGTCTGTTAATTCATTCAGGAGTTCAAATGCAACATTTTCCGGATATTTTCCATAACGTTTTGCAAGTTCTTCCCACAGGCAATAGAAACGTTCCTGAAGTTTATTGCTCTCAAAAAAACCTGACTCGCTTTCACCGTAATTATCAAATGAATAGCCTGCTGTTTTGTGGAGATCAAGTACAGCATTAAGCTTATATTTTTGACACATTTTCAAAGCCCAGTCAATTTTTGCAAAACCACTTTCCCTGAAGCTTCCGTCATCATTTTCAAAAACATTATAGTCAACAGGAATTCTTATATGATCAAGTCCCCAGGAAGCAATCTTTTCAAAATCAGATTCCGTAATAAATGTATTTAGTCTGTTCTCACTGTAATCACACTGTGAAAGCCATCCGCCTAAATTAATTCCTCTGTAAAAACCTTTGCTTTTCATCATATTAATTCCACCCTTCATATCAGAAAACAACATATTCTGATTTAAATTTCATTAATACTATATTATCATATACAAGTACAAATCAATATCATATATATATTATTTATATCATATTTATATTGCGTTTTACTTTTCTTTATTATATAATAGATACAGAGGTGATATGATTTGAATATTGAAAAGAAGTTATCCCATACCGAATTCCTGAATCGTGAATACAATGTTTCACATTTATCCTATGAACGTGAAACAGCATTTTTTGACAGCATAAAAACCGGAAATATTGAGGAAACACGCAGATTGTTTAAACCGCTTAACAGTGATAAGCTTGGTATTCTCAGTACAAACAAACTGCTTAATCTGAAATATCATTTGATTATTACTGTCGCTTTTATCACAAGATCATGTATAGAGGGTGGAATGGAAATGGAAGCTGCATATAATCTCAGTGATATTTACATCCGCAGTATCGACAAATGTACTACAGAAGAACAGATTAATTTACTTCACCATGAACTTGTAGAGGACTTCGCACAAAGAATGCAGATTTTTCACAAGTCTTCGATTTATCCAAAACCGATTGTTATATGCCTTGACTATATTTATGATAACCTACACACAAAAATTACGCTGAAAAAACTCGCAGAAATTTCTAAACTCAGTGCCTCACATCTTTCAAAAATTTTTCATCAGGAGGTAGGAATGACGGTTTCAAGGTATATTATGAAAAAACGTATCGAGGCTGCCGAAAATATGCTGAAATTTTCTGACTATTCAAGCATTGATATTTCAAATTATCTTTGCTTCAGTTCGGAAAGCCATTTTATTTATGTGTTTAAAAAACATACAGGCTATACGCCAAAGGTATACCGTGAAAAATTCTTCAGAAGAAGAAATGGCTGAAAGTTTTCAGTTTGTCGAAAAAGTCTGTATTCACAAAACTAAAAGTTTTGATCAAACTTTTTCAAAAGTTTGCGGTTTCCAAAGG
>JAFQBO010000093.1 GCA_017416665.1 Oscillospiraceae bacterium | reverse complement strand
GTCTTCCTTAGGAGCAGTGATTGAGTTAATTGCAACAGAAACGATTGACAGACCTCTTGTTTCCTTCCACTTACTGCAAAGAACCTGGTTCATAGCATCACAAAGCTCAAGAGTATGACCAGGAAGTGCACTGTATCTGATACCCATTTCTGAAATCTTTGCAAATGCAGGCTGAAGTGCACTTAAAAATTCTGCCTTTAACTGTTTGTCAATTTCTTCTCTTGTGTAGGCTGATGTAACATTTCCGCACACGTTTGTATAGAAAAGAAGCGGATCGGCAATCTTGTAAGAAAATACGCCGTTACATCTAACAGTAATATCAACATCAAGACCGATATTGTTATCAACTACTCTGAATGGTACAGGATTCGGTGTACCAAACTTGTTGTCAACGAGTTCCTTTGTATTGAAGTAGTAAACTCTCTGATCGTTTGCTGTGTTTCCACCATGTGCAATTCTCTTGCCGATTGTCTTGAAAGTTTCCTTGATGCTTGAACCCAGACTACCTGAGAAAAGGCTTGGTTCTGTTGACATATCATATGTGTATTCACCTGGTTCTGCACATATTTCAACGATCTGTCCCTTGTCAACGATAATCATGCACTGTCCTTCTGATACGACAATACCGCTTCCGTTAGTAATAATGTTTTCGCTTCCCTTGGTATTTGAAGAACGCTTACTTGTCTGAGTTCTGCCCTTCACGACAAGTACATCTGCCGGCATTGAGTCACATACGATATATTCCTTCCATGTGTCTGCCAGTGTTCCTCCGACTGATCCGATAACTGCTTTAATAAGTCCCATTTTTAAAACACTCCTTTTTGATTTTTTATTAAGATTGTATAAAATCCGCATGATTTACGGAAAATATCCTATTTTAGTCTTAAAATATCTGACTATTTTTGAAGTTCAAATTTTGAGATACTGAAAATCAATATCTCAAAATCATTATTTTATTTTAATGCCTTTCTTACCTGCTGAGCAATGTTTTCGGCACAAAGTCCGTATTCCTTCAGAAGTTCTGTTGCAGGGCCTGAGTGACCATATTCGTCATTTACGCCGATTTTGATAACCGGTACAGGATAGCATTCTGTAACAGCTTCTGAAACAGCTGAACCAAGTCCGCCGATAACGCTGTGTTCTTCAACAGTCATGAGAATACCTGAATCTTCGGCAACCTTACAGATAAGTTCCTTATCGAGCGGCTTGATGGTGTGAATATTTACAACGCCTGCACTGATACCGTCTTCCTTGAGCATATCAGATGCCTTGAGTGCCTCATAAACCATAAGACCTGTTGCAATAATTGTAATATCATTGCCTTCTCTTAAGTGAATACCCTTGCCGATTTCAAACTTATAATCATCATTGTCATTGAAAACAGGTGCTGCAAGTCGTCCGAAACGCAGATAAACAGGTCCGTCCATTTCTGCCGCCGCCTTTACAGCCGCTTTTGCTTCAATATCATCAGCAGGATTTATAACAGTCATTCCCGGAATTGTTCTCATAAGTGCAATATCTTCGTTACACTGATGTGTTGCACCGTCTTCACCTACTGAAATACCTGCATGTGTTGCACCGATTTTTACATTAAGTCCCGGATAACCAATAGAGTTTCTTACAATTTCATATGCTCTTCCTGCCGCAAACATTGCAAAACTGCTTGCAAACGGAATCTTACCACAAGCCGCAAGACCTGCCGCAACGCCCATCATATTAGCTTCTGCAATACCGCAGTCAAAGAACTTGTCAGGATGTGCCTTCTTAAAAATACCTGTTTTTGTTGCCGCCGCAAGGTCAGCATCAAGAACTACAATATCAGGGTTTTCGTTGGCAAGCTCCTTTATAGCATTGCCATAACTGTCTCTTGTTGCAATTTTTACTAAATCCGCCATTTTATTAACCCTCCAGTTCCTTGAGCTGTGCATCAAGTTCGTTCATTGCTGTGTCATACTGTTCCTTGTTAGGTGCTGTACCATGCCATGAAACCTGATTTTCCATAAATGATACTCCCTTACCCTTAACACTCTTCTGAATGATTGCCACTGGCTTGCCCGAAACTGTATCAGCTTCTGCAAACGCCTTTTCGATTGAATCAAAATCATGAGCGTCCATAGTGATAACATGCCATCCGAATGCCGCAAATTTATCTGTAATTGGTTCAGGTGAGCATACCTCTGTTACAGGACCGTCAATCTGAAGACCGTTATTGTCGACAACAGCAACAAGATTGTCAAGGAAAAAGCGGATATTGTTCTTTACCGTACAAGCAATGAAGGTGCAATAGCAGAGCTCATTGAAAAAATCTATAATGGAGAAATAAAGTAAATTACAATTTTATTTATATATTTTTACGGAGGTAAACAAATGGACGGCAGTAAAAAGAAATGCCTTATGGCGACAGCCTGCAAAGTCAGAAAAGGTATAATTGAAGGGACTTACAATGCTAAGTCGGGACATCCGGGTGGTTCACTCTCAATCGCTGATCTTCTTACATATCTTTATTTTGAAAAAATGAATGTGAGTGCGGATAAGTCGGAGGATGCTGACAGAGATCGTTTTGTACTTTCAAAGGGTCACTGTGCTCCTGCACTTTATTCTGTACTTGCACTTAAAGGATATTTTCCTGAAAGTGAACTCAAGTCACTTCGTCATATAGGAGCTATGCTCCAGGGACATCCATGTATTAAAATCAAGGGTGTTGATATGTCAAGCGGATCTCTGGGACAGGGAATTTCTGTTG
>JAFQBO010000092.1 GCA_017416665.1 Oscillospiraceae bacterium | reverse complement strand
GATGTTGTTTTTGAAAAAGCAGATGAATGTGTGAAGGGTGCATATAACATGATAAACCGTGAATTTGCAAGGTATATTATGGAAACATACCCCGATGTGAAATATCTGAACCGTGAAAATGATCTTGGTATTGAAGGTCTCAGACGTGCTAAAAATTCATACAGACCTGTTTTTCTTTTAAAGAAATATATTGCAGTGTACAATGGCTGATTAAAATTGTGTAAAATTTACCAAAATTTTTTTGTTACTTGCATTGTACAACAAAATCTGCTATAATAATATTAAATTGTATTGTAAAAAAATTCTAACAGTTGTTTTTTTAGTCGGAAAGGAGAAAAGTTATGAAAAAGAAATCTCTGAAAATACTCAGTACACTGACTTCTGCTGTACTTACATCGGCTCTTGTTTGCAGTTCGTATGTAAACATAAATAATGACGATTCTCAGAAACCTGCATATGTTGTCTGTGCTGAGGCATCTGAAGCGGATAAATGGGAAGTTGATGTTTACTATATCGTTGTAGATGAGTTTAATGAATACGGTGAACAGTGTCAGTGGTATACAACATCTGATGTTTCTTTCAGAACAAATGGTTTTACAATAAAGCTTAACGGCAAAGATGTAACAGATGAATGTTACTTCTCTTTTGAGAAGGGTGTTACGCCTGCAGAGGTATATGATGGTATAAACCATGATTATGAAGTACCTGTTCAGATTATATCAAGCAACAATGATGTTGTAGATGCTACAATTCCTGTAAGAATTGGTCTTGAGGGCGATGTTAACCTTGACCATATTGTTGACGTTCGTGATGCTTCGTCTATGGTAAGGGATATTGAATATTTTGAAAAACACTCGGTTTCATTGCTTGATGATTTCGGTCTCTATCTTGCTGCTCCTGATAATCAGACAAAAGCGTATCCGCTTACATTTTCAAAGCCTGATACAATGGCTGATAAGTTTGCAAGAGAAGCACTCGACAGAGCTTCAGGTCAGAAGGTAGAACAGAAAACGGAAAGTCCGTACTCACTCTCTATTTCAAAGGCTTACGGTCTTCCGGGTGAAACGGTTACTGTTCATGTAATTGCTGAAGCAGATGACTCTTTTGAATCTCTTGATGCTGTTATTGAATGGGATGATGATACTCTTAAATCAGCGGCGGCAGTAGCTGTAAACGGTACTCACTGTAAGTCATACGCTGAAGACGGTATGCTTTCAATCGTAAACTACTCAGCAGGTAACGTCGGCGATGGTGCTATTGCAAGTATTGACTTTGTAATCCCTGAAAATGCACAGCCTGGTACCAACCTTGAAGTTTACTTCTCAGATGTAGAAACTTTTGCTGTATATGCAAATGGTTCAACTTCTGATGTAAGCAGTGTTTCAAACATTATGGGTGCAAGTATCAGCGTTATGCAGCCATCAGAAACAAAACCTGCTGTTACAACAACTCAGCAGACTTCTCAGCCAACCGTTTCAACTACGCTTTCTAATATAACTGCAAAGCCTCTCGAAAGAGGTGACGCAAATCTTGATGGCAGTGTTGACATCAGAGATGCGGCATATATTGCGAAAAAACTCGCTTTCAGTGAAAGTACTATGCTTCCTGATATTTCCGACTATAACTATGACGGAAGAAAAGATATACGTGATGCGGCGGCAATAGCTATCTATCTTGCAACACGATTTGAATAATTTATAAGAACTTGTACTAATAGGCTATAGCACATATCTTTTCGGCAAATTTTAATAATAACTGCATTAAAATTTCTTGCCTTACGCAAGTAAGCCTGCAAAATTTTGCCTTGTTCTTATTAAAATTATGCTCGAAAATCTATGCACCAATCCTATCAGTACAAGTTCTAAGAATAACGGTACAGATCGAACTGTGCCGTTTATTTTTTATAATCGCTTGACATATTTAAGAAAAAGATGTATAATAATAGAAAAGGAGCATACCGATAGACGGTCGCTCCCATTTAAAGATTGTTAAAAATAACCGTCCTCAAATTGGTGGCTGAGGGCGGCTATTTCCTTTTATTATGAAAAAGTGATATGAGAAGTGCTGTATAACCTGTCAGAAAAATTCCGACTTGTATAAGTTCATTCCATGTTACATAGTTCATAGGCTCACCACCTTGTGGGAGCAGGATTGACCGCCTGTCGTTCGGTATACCCGTAGCTTTATTATACACGATTTTACAAAAATTGTCAAACGAGATATTTTATTTTACAGGTACTTATTTTTATAATCGCTTGACATATTTAAGAAAAAGATGTATAATAATAGAAAAGGAGCATACCGATAGACGGTCGCTCCCAATCATAAGTAGTTATATTTATACATAACCGCCTAAGTCTGGTCACATAGGGCGGTTATCTTTTTTTGTTGTTTTGTAATATCTGAATAATATTGCACACAACAAGTGCTAACGAAAGGAATTCATTCCAAGTCATTGGCTTTCACTCCTTTCCGGGAGCAAAGACTGACCGCCTACCGTTATGGTATGCCCACTATTTTATTATACACGATTTTACAAAAATTGTCAAACACAAAATTATATTTGATATTTAATGCAATACTGAATTTTTTTTAATTAAAGTATTGCATTTTTTTTACATATGTGGTATAATACAAAGTGCGACACAAGTGAATATTCTTACTTCATTAAGTATACACTTTTACTATATGGTAAAAGTGCATGCTCATTTTTTCGTGTGCTTTTTGAAGTAGGTTCGGAAAACTTGTGTCGCAGCAATGGAGTTATGCATTTTTCGGTGCGTGGCTTCAGTGCTGCGCACTTTTTGATTGTACACATATAGTAAATGGAGGAAAGACATGAGAAAGAAAAAAATTTTAGCCGCCGCAGTTTCGGCGGTAATGGCTGTGGGCTGTATGGCTTATATGCCACAGACGGATGTTTTTGAACCGATGACGGTTGAAGCGGGGAGCTATAGTTATGAGATGTCCTATGACGATTATCTCACAATTCAGAAAGTCGATAAGGACGATGACGGAACTTACGATTATGTTGAAATTGTTGAGTGTGATACATCAGCAACTGAAATCGAGATTCCAAGTGAAATTGACGGATTGCATGTTGAGAGTATAGGATATAGGGCGTTTTCTTATTGTAAAAATCTTACAAGTATAACAATTCCTGACAGTGTAATAGAAGTTGGTGG
>JAFQBO010000091.1 GCA_017416665.1 Oscillospiraceae bacterium | reverse complement strand
TTGACAAAACAGCCCAGTGGGCTGTTTTTCAAGAGGGGACGCTTTGCAAGAGAAAGCGTCCCCTTACTTTGGTCGTACTCATGTTTGCCTGCCGATTTAATCGGCACGAAATTTTAATTTTAGGTTTTTCTACAGTCTGAGCCGTACTCAGAAGAGTGCGGCTTTGATTTTATTTAAGACTGAATATTTCTTTGTCTACAAAAATTTTACACAGACTTAAAGCATAAAAAATGTTGACCTGTGTCGAAAAATCTGATATAATAAGGTAAATAAAATGACGTTTTAAAGAAAGGCTTTTAAGTTATGAAAAAAATTACTGTAAAGATTGTTTCAATAGTTGCTGCGGCTTTGTGTATGATGAATACGATATGTGTTGCGGAGACGTTAAACACAGACATAAATTCAGACGGCAAAACCAACGTTTTTGATTATGTCATACTGAAACGGCAGTCGGCAGAAATTGAAAAAATACAACTTCTGCGTGACTTTCTTCTTGGCAGGGAGGTAGACCTTGAGCAGGAGGAAAATCAGTATCCGATTGATGAGTCAGCAATTCTTGAGCCCAAAGGTACGGTTCACTATGGTGAGGGTACTTTTTACGGCGGAGGATATGTGGGTGGCTGTGCGATGCTTGACCCTGTCCCGACTGATATATGGGTTGCGGCAATGAATATTGCCGATTACAACAATGCACAGCTTGCAGGAGCTTACATAGAACTTACCGGTGAACTCGGCAGCATAAAAATGCTTGTAACGGATCTTCTGCCTGAGGGAAAAAAGGGAGATGTTGACTTGTGTGAAGCGGCGTTTCCGCTTATTGCACCTGTCGAAAAGGGCAGAGTTGACATAAGCTGGAAAATTATTCCACTTGATACCGCAGAGGATGCTCCTGTTTCATACAAGTTCAAGGAAGGCAGTTCGCCGTACTGGTGCGGTGTACAGGTAAGAAATCATCGTTACCCGGTTTCAAAGCTTGAATATCTGGATGCAAACGGTGAATTTGTGGAGCTTGAAAGAAAACAATACAATTTTTTTGAAAGTGACGGGATGGGTGCAGGACCGTTCACTTTCAGAGTAACAGACATTTACGGACAGGTTATCGTCGACGAGGATATACCTATGATTGCAGACGGTATTTCTCAGGGACAGAGCCAGTTTCCGCTTTAAAACATGGAGATAAACAATGCTTGCGATACCTTTTATAATTATATATCTTGCGGTGAACTTTTTTGTCGGAATGGACTTGTATCTATGGATAAAATCGTTTAAAAATCCGTTCAGATACAAAAAGGCAAAAGTCATTTTCATTGCTGTTTTTTCTATACTGACTTCACTTATAATAGTAGCCTTTGCACTTCCGGACAGTGATGCAAAGAAAACAATTTCAAGAGTGACGAACTATTATCTCGGATTTATGATAAATCTGCTGATAGTCCTTGCTCTGGCACACACTCTTGCACTTATACTGAAAAAAACAAAGGTTGTGTCAAAGGAGTACTTCAGAAGTGGTAAACCAAAATTTATAGCAGGCTGGGTGTGTTTTGTGCTGTCTGTAGGTTTTTCTGTGTACGGATTTGTCAACGCAAACAACATTGAGGTTGCATCATATGACGTAACTGTAAATAAAAAAGGTGATGACATGAAAATCGTACTCGTTGCCGATACCCACCTCGGTTACAGTCTGGGTGTACGCAATATGCGTGACATGGCAGAAAAAATAAACGTCCTTGAACCTGATCTGGTATGCTTTGCAGGAGATGTGTTTGACAACAACTTCAATTCGCTTGATGATCCATCGGGAATTAAACAGGCGTTTCAGTCGATTGAAAGTACATACGGAAAATACGCCTGCTGGGGTAATCACGACGTTATAGATAAGCTTATCGGTGGATTTTCTGTAAGCTTTGAAGAAAATCAGAAAATTGACAGCCGTATGAAAACATTTCTTGAGAAATCGGGAATTACAGTTCTCGAAGATGATGCACTGTTGATTGATGATAAATTTACTCTTGTCGGACGGCTTGACATGAGCAAACCGGGTACAGATGATGCAGAACGCCTTGATATTGATGAAATTGAGTTTGACAGCACACTGCCTGTGATCTGCATGGATCATGAGCCAGACGAACTTTCTGAAAAGGCAGAGGCAGGAGTTGATATTGATTTGGGCGGTCATACGCATAACGGACAGTTTTTCCCGCTTAATCTCGGCATAGGCTTCGTATGGGAAAATCCAAAGGGTCACATCGAAAAAAAGACGGATGATGGTCACATCATGCATAGCATCGTAACAGAGGGCGTTGGTGTTTACGGTCCGTTTATGCGTACATTCACAAATTCGGAAATAGTTGAAATTAATGTTACATTCAGACAGTGAGGTGAGGAGTGAAATGTCAGTAAACAAGACATTTAAGATACAGGCAAAAAAGTGTCTGAAAAAGCATTACTGGATATTTGTTGCGGCATGTCTGCTTGCATCACTTCTCGGACTGCGTTATACGATTACAATAAATCTTGTGCAGATGGCTGCTCTTGAGGGAACTGGCATTGTACATTCCGTCACCGAAAAGGATTTTCCACTACGCCTTTTGGGATACAGGGATAACAGGGCAGCAGACGTTTTTGCAAAAGTTGCGTTCGGAAAAATAGACAAGGGAAAGGAAATTTCCGATAAAATATCAGATGATAACAAAAAAGCCGAAACACGTTATCTGAGAGCCGTTGAAATGGGCTACAGGGACGGCATCTTTGCTCAGATTGCCAACACTCTTTCTTCAGGATATATTTTTGTTCTGCTGTTTACCGGCATACGTTCTATTGTCGGGAGTGACAATGGTGCTGTAGTTGTGTTTATTGTGCTGAGTTTCATGGCAATAATGCTTTTCTGGGCGTGTGTTCTGAATGTGTACAGGGCGATATACAGGCGAATTTTCCTTGAGGGATATATTTACGATGAAGTACCTATACGGACTTTTATTTACTTCATAAGCATACGCAGGTATCTGAAAGCTGTAAGAACAATGCTGGTTGTCTATAGTCTGAAAATACTGTGGAGTTTTACGGTAATAGGCGGTTTTATAAAATGCTGTTCTTACTTTGCAGTGCCTTATATAGTATCTGAAAATCCCGACATTTCTCCATCAGAGACACTGAAATTGTCAACGGAAATGATGAATGGTCATAAGCTTGAACTGTTCAGACTTAAAATTTCGTTTGCCGGCTGGTACTTTCTGGATTTTCTTACGCTGGGAATTGTAGGAATTTTATTTCTTAATCCGTACAAAGAGGCGTGTTTTACCAACTTTTATGTGCATGTAAGAGCGCTTGCAAAGAAAAAAGAGATAAATAATGCAGTACTTCTGAAAGATGAGTACCTGTATAAAAAAGCCGGAAAGGAAAGACTTTCAGAAGTATATGCGGACATAATTACACTTTCTGAAATCTGTGAAAAAACAGAAAAACAGAGTCTTGGCGGCAACAAGGTATGGCGTTTTTTTGCAAACATCTTCGGTATCGTTCCTTTTTACAGCAAAACAGAGCAGGAGTATTTTGAGTATAATCTGAACAAAGTAAAAATCAGTTCGTTCAGAAAAATCATTGATGGAAAGTGTTATCCTGCAAGGCTTAATCCGGTAATTATGAATAATCAGGAGAAAAAAATCGAGTTTCTGAATTTCAGACGTCACTATTCCGTGTGGTCACTTATTCTTATATTTTTCATACTCAGTTTTACAGGCTGGCTCTGGGAAGTCTGTTTTCACCTTGTAGAAGACGGCAGATTCGTAAACAGAGGCATCATGCAAGGACCCTGGCTGCCGATTTACGGAAGTGGTGTACTGATGATACTCGTCTTTCTTAACAAACTCCGTGCAAATCCGGTTATACTTTTCTGTACATCAATAGTACTATGTGGCGTTGTTGAATATTTTACAGGACTGTTGCTGGAATCGGCTTTTGGAGAAATGTGGTGGGACTATAACGGCTTCTTTATGAATATTAACGGCAGAGTGTGTGCGGAGGGACTTGTTTTCTTCGGCATCGGCGGAATGGTGGTTGTGTACTTTCTTGCTCCGCTCCTGGACAATATACTCAGAAAAGTACGCCTGAGAGTTTTACTGCCGTTATGCGTTGTGCTGGTACTCTCAATTATAGCAGACGGCGTTTACTCATATTTTAATCCGAATGTCGGAAAGGGTATAACCGAATATGAAATCCCGACTGCTTTTGTACAACAAGTCGGTGTTCCGACCGGACATTTTCGGGTGTACATTAAGCGTGATTATAATTAATACACAATAGTTTATTATAAGGTAAATTTATATTTGTCGGTGTATTTTTATTTTGCAAAATTTCTGTAGGGGCGACCATTGGTCGCCCGTTTGGATTATAATTTATTTTGCGGGCGAGCAATGCTCGCCCCTACATGTAAATGACGTATTTCAATCATTTGTAGGGTGCGGCGCCCTCGACGCACCGTCGAAAATTAC
>JAFQBO010000090.1 GCA_017416665.1 Oscillospiraceae bacterium | reverse complement strand
TATAACAAAGGAAGTCGTGCAGTACCCTCAGAAGTTTGTCGGTGGATGCTGTCCGCTTAGATTTGAGGAGGGTGAGTGATGGGAAGACCGGTTATTGTTTATGGCAAATCAGGAAGTGGCAAAAGCCGTTCGCTTAAAAATTTTGCTGATGATGAAATACTCTTTATAAATGTCGAGGAAAAGGATCTTCCGTTCCGCAAAAAATTCAAATATACACTTGCAAGTGAAAGCTACAAGACAATTCAGGAACAGCTTTCAAAAATGCCGTTGAAGACAGCAGTGATTGACGATGCCGGCTATCTGCTGACAAATATGTTTATGCGAGGACATTCGGCAGGATTCAGGGGAAAAGATGTTTTTGAACTGTACAACGAAATCGGTGACCGATTCTGGGGACTGATGAAACACATAAAATCACTTCCGCAGGACGTAATTGTATACATCATAATGCATGACGAATCAACCGATGCAGGAGAAGTAAAACTGAAAACAATCGGAAAACTGCTTGATGAAAAGGTAAATATTCAGGGAATGGTAACAATCGTTCTCAGATGTATGTCAGATAATGGCAGACACTTTTTCAGAACGCACACCGATGGTTATGACATTACCAAATCACCGGAAGACATGTTTGATGGTGATGAAATTGAAAACGACCTTAAATTTGTTGATACGGTTATAAGAGAATACTATGGATTAAATGAAAGTGAGGAAAACAAATAATGAAGGCAGTAACAGGCTACACAGAAGCAAAGGCAACAAGCTTTAACAGTCCGGAAAGACTTCCGGCAGGCGGTTATGTACTCAGAGTACTTGATGTCAAGGAGGAAAACAACGGATACGGTGACGTTGTGGTGTTACGTTTTGACATTACTGAGGGTGAATTCAAAGGTTTTTTTGATAATCAGTACAGAAATATGCCTGATGAGTATAAGAAGTGGAAAGGTACATATCGTCTTAAAATTCCTTTTCAGAACGGCAATTCTGAGGACGATGTAAAAAAGTACAATCGTTCGGTAAGCTTTTTCAAGTCGCAGATTGAGGCTGTAAACAAGTCGAACAACATCAGTATTGACTGCTCAAAGGAATGGGATACGGCTGTTCTTAAAAACAGACTTGTGGGAGCTGTGTTCGGAAATAAGGAATGGAAAATAGACGGCAAAACAGGTTGGTTTACCAACTGTGACCATCTTGTTGACGCAAAGGATATCCGTGACGGAAACTTCAAAATCCCGAAGGACAAGCCTCTTGACAGCAAGGCATCGGAAAATACTTCGCAGAGTGATTTCAGCACTGATACTTCTGATTTTGATGAAATCGAAACGGAATCACCTGTACCGTTCTGATGACATATGAAGGGATATATGCTTGAAGATGCCATGAAAAAAATGTGTATTCTGGTTGACACAAGAGAAAAGAAAAACAAACATATCCTGACGGCTTTGGAGGGCAGAAAATGCCCTTTTAAGCCACAGAAACTTGACTATGGTGATTACACCTGCATATGCGATTACACTGATAAAAACGGCGTGATTTTAGCTGATAAGGTGGCAATAGAACGCAAGGCAAATCTTGATGAACTTGCAGGCAACATCACAAGAGGACGCAAAAGGTTTGAGCGTGAGTTTCAGCGTGCAAAGGCAGATAATGCAAAAATGTTTCTGATGGTGGAAAATACAGCAGGATTTGACGATATTTACAACCATCGCTACCGTTCAGCAATTCCGCCGAATGCATACCTCAATACACTTTTTTCATGGCAGCAGAAATATAATATAACCATTTCTTTTGTGTCGGATAAGTTTGCAGGCGACTACATATACGCCACACTTTTCATGGCTCTCAAAAATTATCTGATATACGAGGAGAGTGATGAAAATGCTTGATAAAGGCAGAGTATGGTTTGACAGAAAAATTACCAAATGGCGATGGTACACTGATCTGAATACCTTCAAACTGTTCTTCCATCTGGTGCTTACAGCCAATTATAAGGACACGGATTTTGAAAATATTACCGTGAAAAGGGGTCAGAGAGTCGCCAGTATTCGCTCACTTTCGGCTGAAACAGGGCTTACGGAAAGGCAGGTAAGAACGGCAATAAATCACTTGAAAACGACACAGGAAGTGACACACGTTTCAATGTCAAAATACAGCGTATTTACAGTGATTAACTATGATTTATGCCAAAAACCGACACACGATTTCGCAAACGACCGCCAAACAGACGACAAGCAAGTGACAAGCGACCGACAACAATTAAAAAAAGATCAAGAATATAAAAAAGATAAAAAATATAAGGACGCTCCTGCCGGAGCAAAAAAATCAGTTCTTGGCAGAGGCGGAGGACATACGGATTTTTAGAACCTGTCTTCACAAGCGTATACACTTGTCTTTTTGATAAATTTCGTCACTAACTTCGTTGAAAAATCTTGCCGTACGTCAAGTACGCCTGCG
>JAFQBO010000089.1 GCA_017416665.1 Oscillospiraceae bacterium | reverse complement strand
CCTGTGTGTGACAGCTTTCAAGAGTATTTGTCAGAACAGATTTTGCGTTGTCTATAAGTTCTTCTGATTCCCTTACATAAACAAATCCTCTTGAGATAATGTCAGGGCCTGAAACAATGGTATTTGACGCTTTTTCAATACCGATGACAACTATGATAAGTCCGTCCTGCGCAAGATGCTTTCTGTCACGGAGCACGATAGAACCTACGTCACCGACACCGAGACCATCAACCAGTACCTTGCCGGCAGGAACCTGTGAAACAACATTGATTTTTGTGCCGTCTGTTTCAATAACATTTCCTATTTCGCCGATAATGATGTTTTCAGGCGGCATACCGAGTTCAAGTGCGATTTCAGCATGTTTTTTGAGATGCTTGTATTCGCCGTGTACAGGAATAAAGAACTTTGGTTTTGTAAGAGCCTGGATAAGCTTGAGTTCTTCACGGCAGGCGTGACCTGAAACGTGAACCTCGTACATGGCTTCATATACAACCTCAGCACCCGATTTCATAAGCTCGTTTACAACTCTTGTTACATACTTTTCATTACCCGGAATAGGTGTTGCCGAAATAATGATGAAGTCCATAGGAGTGATGTTGACCTTCTTGTGGTCGTTCATTGCCATTCTTGTGAGTGCCGACATAGGTTCGCCCTGACTGCCTGTTGTGATAAGGACAATTTCAGATGCGTCGTAGCGGTTCATCATGTCGATGTCGATGAGAACGCCCTTTGGTACATTGAGATAACCGAGTTCTATTGCCGTTGTGATAACATTTATCATGCTTCTTCCGAATACGGCAACCTTTCTGCCGTAGCGTGATGCACAGTCGATAATCTGCTGTATTCTGTGAATATTTGAGGAGAATGTCGCAATGATAATTCTCTTGCCTTCGCCCTTTGCAAAAAGCTTTTCAAATGATTCGCCTACAGTTTTTTCAGACTGTGTGTAGCCCGGACGTTCTGCATTGGTTGAGTCTGCCATCAGGGCAAGTACGCCTTTGCTTCCGAGTTCGCCGAAACGTGTAAGATCGATAATTTCGCCGTTTATAGGACTGTAGTCAACCTTGAAGTCACCTGTATGGACGATAACACCGGCAGGTGTGTGAATTGCCATTCCGACAGCATCAGGGATAGAGTGGTTTACCTTTATAAATTCAACAGCCATACAGCCCATTTTTATTGTTCTTCTTGGTTCTGTAACAACAAGATTTACCTTGCCTGAAAGACCATGCTCCTTGAGTTTTCCGTCAACAAGTGCAAGAGTAAGCTTTGTACCGTAAATAGGAACGTTTATTTTTTTAAGAAGATATGCAAGTCCGCCGATATGGTCTTCGTGTCCGTGTGTAAGAACGATACCTCTTACTTTTTCCTTGTTCTTTTCAATGTATGTGAAATCAGGAATTACAATATCAACACCCGGCATTTCCGAGTCAGGGAACGCAAGTCCGCAGTCGATGATGAAAATATCATTTGAACATTCGATAACGGTCATGTTCTTGCCGATTTCATTAAGACCGCCCAGTGGTATGATTTTTACAGGAGTTCTTCTGGGTTCCTTCTTCTGTTTGAATGAAGATTTTGAGTAACCATAATTCTTGCGTGAATCGTTGTTGTCCTTTGCATTTTTGTCATTTCGCTTGAAAAATCTTCTTTTGATTTCTCCTGACGGTTTTGTCTGATTGTTTTCCAATTTGTACCTCTCATTCTTTTACCGAAATTATACAGTTTTCCGAAATAAACAGATTTTGCCTGACAGAATTACAGTAGCATGAATTTAAAGTGTGAATATTGCATCGAAAGCTTAGTGTATTACTTTTGAAAACAGATGTATAATTTTTTTCGGATTCCTCGCATACACGGATCTGAAACGTTCGTGATCGTCATTGTATGCATATTGTTTGTGTGTCTGATTTGCCATGCGTGTGCATGAAATATATATACAGGCATTTCCATATGCCTTAATATCAAAAATAATTTATATCTGCCCAAACGGTCGGCAGATTTTACATATAAATATACATATTAATTATACGCAATTCACACATAAAAGTCAAGAAGCTTTTTTTATACTGTACAAATAACTATAAAATTATTGGAAATAAAAATTATATTATTCAGTTTTATGAAATTTTACATTTTTTCTCAGAATGAATAGTCCGGCAAGGTTCGGGAATGCCATCAGACCGTTAAATATGTCCGATAACACCCATACACTCTCAAGCTCTGAGTATGCTCCGACTATGATGCAGAATCCGAAAATTATTCTGTAAAAGGCGATGCCGTTTCTGCCAAAAATGTATTTTATACAGCATTCACCACAAAAATACCAGCTTATAATTGTAGCAAATGCAAAAAGTGTTATTGAAACTGACATGAAAATATCTGAAAAATCTCCCATTACACACTCAAATGTTCTGACAGCAAGTGAAATTCCCGTTTCACCTGAGGATAATGCACCGCTTGTAAGTATAGCAAGTGCTGTGAGAGTACAGCAGATAATCGTGTCGGCAAATACTTCAAATATCGCCCACAGTCCCTGACGCTGAGGATCGGGATTTTCCGTACCGCTGTGAAGCAGAGACGAACTGCCGAGACCTGCCTCGTTGGAGAAAACACCACGGCGAAGACCTGTATTTATGCTCTTTCGGATGATTTCTCCGCAAACGCCTCCTCCGACAGCGTTTATGCCGAATGCACCTCTGAAAATATCTTCAAATGTCTGTGGCAGGAGAGCACGGTTGTTTATGATGATTAAAACAGCTGTTCCCATGTAAATCAGTGAAAGTACGGGAATTAATATCTGTGAAACAGATCCTATTCTTTTTATGCTGCCGCAGATGATCAGCATTACAAGTCCGGCAAAAAACAGTCCTGTGTAAACAGGCGGAATGTCAAAGGAACGGTCAAGAGCGTGTGAGACGGAGTTTATCTGTGTCATGTTTCCCATGCCCAGTGATGCAAGACTACAGAAAATGCAGAATAAAACTGCTAAATATTTTCGTCCTGTTCCGTATTCAAGAAAGGCGATTGTTCCGCTTGTTATATCGTTTTTATTGTTTTTTCGGCGATAAAGCGTTCCGAGGTAGTTTTCGGCGTAGACAAGACCCATGCCGAGAATTGCTGAAATCCACATCCAGAAAACCGCACCAGCACCGCCTGTTGTAATGGCAGTAGCAACACCGACAATGTTGCCTGTTCCCATCGTTGCGGCAAGTGCTGTTGAAAGTGACTGAAACTGTGATACGCCTCTGTCACTGCTTTTTCTTGTGGATTTGTCACGGAAAAGTGAAAAAAATGTTTTTTTCAGTATGTAGGGAAACCTGAATATCTGAAAAAATTTCAGCCGTATGCTGATTATTAAACCTGTGCCGAGCAGGAGAAACAATAAAAAGTCACTCCATACAATACTGTTTATCTTTTCGAGCATTTTTCTTCACACCTTTTTATATGTTTAAAATTTTTGTAGGCAGTTGAATTATAATTTGTCGGTGTAATTTCAGTCTCCCCTGAAAGGGGAGATGTCAGCTTGCTGACAGAGGGGTTAAAATAATTTTTGCTTTTAAACCTCTCCGCCACTGTCAGGAGAGGCTTATCTCAGACAAATTAAAATTTAGACTTTTTTCTGTTGAATTTGCAATAGATTTTATGCTATAATAAAATTACAATTAATATGAAAGGAAGAATGTCATGAAGGAATATTACGCTGATAAAACGTGTCTCACTGTGATGAGAATAGCTGTTATGATACTTACTGTTCTTATTATTTCTGTTGTATCATATTTTCTTGCCTTTATTCCAATAATTATGATAATAATATGTTCCGTATTCTTTATCGCAGGATTTTTTACGGCACTTGTCTACCTGCCTGTATATTTCCGCAACATGAGATACTATATATCCGACAAAAAAATTGTTAAGGTAAGCGGATTTTATTTTATAAAAACACAGACTGTAAAAATAAGTAAAATTCAGTATACAACCACTGTTTCAACGCCTTTTGCACGACTCGAAGGTTTCAATTGTATTATGCTTTATGCGTATGGCGGTATGCTTCCGATTGCTTTTGTCAGCAACAGGGATTTTACCGAAATTGCCTATAATCTCAAAGTTTAGAGGAGGAAAGACGTATGATTCATGAACATCCTCTGAAAATACTCAAGCATGCCAAAAACAGTATATGGCTTCTTATTTTTCCGATTCTTCGTGGTGTGCGTACCTTTTCGCTTGATTTTGATGCGTTCTATACCTGGATTACAGGCGGCTGGTTTGATCTGCTGGTACTTATTGCAATTCTTGGATTCGGTTATTTCAGATGGCTTTTTACCTGGATAAGACTCGGAAACAATCACATAAGGGTAATAAGCGGTATTTTTGTCAAGAAAAGAACAGAGATTCCGTATAAAAATATTACAGCCGTAACTGCACAGCACAGCTTTTATCTGCGTCCGCTCAAGGCTGTAAGGGTATATGTCGATACGGCGGCAGGTGCATTGGGTACAAACGATATGACTTTTCTTGTGCATCGTGACGAATTTAAAAAGCTTCAGAAAAAGCTTCCTAAAATTAAAACGGGAGAGAAAAAATCCTTTAAATACAGGGCAAAGTGGTATAATATAGTATTTTTCTCATTTGTTTTCTCAAGCAGTCTTTCGGGTGCTGTCTATGTTGCCGCACTTATTTTCAATGCAGGCAGAATTTTTACCGATATTATGAAAGATGATCTTGATGATATGTATAAAATCGCCGATAACGTATCACGCAACATGTCTGCGGGTACGCATGTGGATATTCCGACCCCTGCACTTATTCTTGGGTTTATTGTTATCGGAACATGGCTTTTGTCGTTTTTGGCGAATCTTTTCAGATATTCTGATTTTATCATCAAAAAAGATACGCACATCATGAGAATTATTTCGGGTGCTTTTACAAGACGTGTTTACCACATAATGCCCGAAAAAATAAATTATCTTGATCTTCGTCAGAGCTTTATTACAAAGCTTTTCAGGGTTTCATCACTCAACATAAGCTGTTCGGGTTATGGAAACGGTAAGAATGAACTGCCTGTACTTCTGCCTGTTCTTACACGCAATCAGGCTGATGAGGCTCTTGAAATGCTGGAGTTTAACAAGTATCTTGTGAAACGAAAGGTTAAACCGCTGAAAACATCGGTAATGTCATATGCTGGTCAGCCGCTTACAATAGTGGCAGTGATACTGGTGCTGAGTCTGATTTTTATAAGATTTTTTCCGCAGTTTGCACATATAGCGAAATATATTGCCGTTATACTGGAAATACCTTTTATATGGCTTGTTATCGTAAAGCTGTATGCATATATGACAACAGGAATTACAGTAGAGGACGATTTCTGCTGTATCAGATACTCGAGATTTTACGCCTTTCACACTATTATGGCGGATCGATCAAAGCTTGTTAAAATTCAGATGTTTCAGGATATTATCGATAAAAAAACAGGACGGTGCCGTCTGGACTTTTATTTCTGTTCTGAAAATCCGAGAGTTCATAAGGTAAAAGGTCTGAGCGTAAAAGACGCACAGAAAATAATTGAACAGTTCGGCGTGCTTGAAAAGGGTGAGGTTATGGACGAGTTTTAAAATATCTTTTTTTCAGCGTGTCGAAAAAGTCTTTAAAAATAAATTTTCAAAATTAAAAGTTTCGGTCAAGCCTTTTTGCTTGCATGCCTGTGGTGCAAAGGCTTGCGGTTTCCAAAGGCAGAGCCTTTGGTCGCTCACCGCAGTGAGCGAAATACTCCTGTCGAAGGCGTATTTACAAGGGGTGAATTGCAAAATAGTCCAGTGGACTATTTTGCAAGAGGGGACGCTTTACAAGAGAAAGCGTCCCCTTACTTTGGACGTACTCAAGTTTGCCTGCCGATTTAATCGGCACAAAAATTGATTTTTAGATTTTTCTACAGTCTGATATTATTTTTTGTCAGCCATATGCAATATTATCTTGACTTTTTATCTGTTTTAGAGTAAAATAAGTGTGTATGTAAAAGTATCGTAAAATTCGATTTGACTGACATTTTGTCGGAAAGGACGCTAAAATGAAAACTATAGGAATTATCGGTGCAATGCCATCGGAATTAGCAGACATCAGAAACGTACTCAGCGATGCAGTTGTGAAAACTTATGCAGGCTATGATTTTTATATATGTACTTACGGCGGAAAGCTGGTAGTCAGTGCATGCTGCGGTATTGCAAAGGTAAATGCGGCTCTGTGTACACAGGTTATGATTGATAAGTTTGACGTTGATGCGATTATCAATACAGGTGTTGCAGGTGGTATGAACAAAAATGTAAAGGTTTGCGATATTGTGGTTTCAGACGCTGTATGCCCACACGATCTCGAACTTCGCTTCCTTGAAAACTATCCTCCGTACCATTCAATGTATGAGGCTGATGAAAAGCTTGTAAATGCAGTTTGTCAGGTGTGTGCGGAAAAAAATATCGTAAATCATGTCGGAAGAATCGTTTCGGGTGAGGCGTTTATTTCGGATACAGCAATCAAGCAGGAAATCTGTGACAGACTTTCACCTCTTGCAGTTGATATGGAAACAGCCGCTGTAGGACAGTGTGCATACAGAAACAACAAACCTTTTGTAAGTGTTCGTTGTATTTCAGACAACGCAGATGACGAGGGTGAAATGTCATTTGATGAATTTGAAAAAATTGCCGCTAAAAAGGTTGCGGAAATAGTTCTTGAAACTATCAAGAAAATCTGATTTTAAATTATTCCGAACGGAGAATAAAAATATGCAGGAAAAAACAATTAATGAATATATATTATCCGTTTCGGATATTGTTGTAAAATACAAAAGACCTCTTAAAGCTTTTGTGAGAAGCTTCGGCTGTCAGCTGAATTTTTCCGATGGTGAAAAAATCAAGGGTATGCTTATAAAAATGGGTTATACTATGGCTGAAGATGAACAGTCGGCAGATGTAGTTATCTTCAATACCTGTGCTGTAAGGGAAAATGCCGAAGACAGGGTTTTCGGTAATCTCGGTTTTTTAAAGCATTACAAGGAAGAAAATCCTAATATGATAATCGGTCTTTGCGGCTGTATGGCGGCACTTGAGCATGTGACCGACAAGCTGAAGAAGTCTTATAAATTTGTTGATATTGTGTTTTCGCCATCAGCAATAGACAAACTCCCTAAACTGCTTTATGAAAAGCTTTCGGGAAGTAAGTATGCTTTTGACACAAATGAGTATAATCTGTCAGCAGAGGGACTTTATCAGGAGCGTGACAGCAGTTTCAAGGCATCAGTGCCTATTATGTTCGGGTGTAACAATTTTTGTACTTACTGTATAGTTCCGTATGTAAGAGGACGTGAAAGAAGCAGAAAACCTGAAAATATTATACAGGAAGTTGAAAAACTTGTGGCAGACGGCTACAAGGAAATAATGTTGCTTGGACAGAACGTAAATTCCTATGGAAAGGATCTTGAGGAAAAAACGGATTTTCCTGATTTACTGCGTAAAATAAATGCTGTTGAAGGAGATTTTGTGATACGTTTTATGTCGTCACATCCTAAAGACGCAGGCAGAAAGCTTATTGACACTATTATTGAATGTGAAAAGGTCGGAAAGCATCTTCATCTTCCTGTTCAGAGCGGAAGTGATGAAATCCTCGAAAAAATGAACAGACGCTATACCGTTGAAAAATACATGGAAACAATCGACTATGCAAGGAGTTTTATCCCTGATTTTTCCTTTACGACAGATATTATCGTAGGTTTTCCGAACGAATCGGCTGAGGATTTTGAAAAAACACTCGAACTTATAAAGCGTGTTAAATACGACAATATTTATTCGTTCATATATTCAAAGCGTTCGGGGACAAAGGCGGCTGAAATTGATGATAAAATTTCCGATGAGGAAAAGGGTGAACGCATGACAAAACTGCTTGCCGTTCAGAGAGAAATTTCAACCGAAAGCTACAGACGTTTTATCGGAAGAACAATGAGAGTTCTGGTTGATGGAAAGTCAAAGAAAAACGGTCTTTTAAACGGCAAAAGCGATGAATTTGTAATTGTCGAATTTGAAGGTGATGAATCGCTCATCGGCAGTTTTGTGAATGTCAAAATAACAGAGGCAAAAAATTGGGCTGTAACAGGCGTAATTGAATAAATTTTATAAAAGGAGTAAAAACAATGGATGTAATTGAAAAGGCAAGAGAACTCGGAAAGCTTATTCAGGCTGATGAAAGATACGCAAAGTATCTTGCGGCAAAGGAAAAGAATGATAAGGATGAAGAACTTCAGAAGCTTATCAATGAATTTACAGCTAAGAGATATATGCTTAACATGGAAATGTCAAAGGAAGACAAGGATGCTGACAAGCTCAAGGAGCTTGACGGTGTTATCAAAAACCTTTACGGTGAAATTATGGTAAATCCTAATATGGCTGAATTCAATGTTGCAAAAAATGAAATGGACGGTATGCTTTCTGAAATCAACAACATTATTACAGCATCGGCAAACGGCGAAGATCCTGAAACTTGTCCTTCAAAGCCGACAGGATGTTCAGGCAGTTGTGCGTCTTGTGGAGGATGCCACTAAAAATAAGTTACAGAAACTGAGAGCAGGCGGTAGTCTGCTCTTTTGCAGAATAAGACGGATAACCGGAGGCATACAAAACAATGGAAATAAATAAAAAAAAGCTTTCCCCGATGATGCAGCAGTATCTTGAAACCAAGGAAATTTACCCTGAAACGATACTGTTTTTCCGTGTGGGCGATTTCTATGAAATGTTTTTTGATGATGCGATTGTCGTTTCAAGGGCAATTGAGCTTACTCTTACAGGAAAGGACTGCGGACTTGAGGAAAAAGCACCTATGTGCGGTGTACCGCATCACAGTGCGGATATATACATAAAAAAACTCATTGATCTTGGCTACAAGGTGGCAATATGTGAACAGCTCACCGATCCCTCAGAATCAAAGGGTCTTGTTCAGCGTGATGTCGTGAGAATTGTTACTCCGGGAACGCTTATAGAAAGCAGTATGCTCAGTGATGACAGCAACAACTACATATGCTGTGCCTATTATGACGGCTCTGCATGCGGACTTTGTTTTGCTGATATTTCAACCGGTGAAGTTCAGCTCTTCCAGACCGATGACAGTAAGCCGGAAGATAAGGTTATTGAAATGCTTTCAAGATTTACGCCGTCTGAAATGGTGTTCAACACTGATTTTCTGCTTATGAAAACAGTTCTTGATTTTATAAAAATACGTCTTGGTGCATCGGTTACACTTCGTGAAGATGAGCATTTTGATGTTGAAAAACTGCGTGAAACTGTTTTAAGCCAGTTTTCGGCATCTTCACTGGATATGCTCGGACTCTCTGAAACAGGTGCTGATGTTTCAGCAGTCTGCGGACTTTTCGGGTATATCAGTGATACGCAGAAGGCTCTTGTCGGCAGATTTACCGAAATTATACGCATAAACACAATGTCGGCAATGACTCTTGATCTGAATGCAAGACGTAATCTGGAGCTTACCGAAACGATGCGAAACAAGGAGAAAAAAGGTTCTCTTTTATGGGTTCTCGATTCGACTAAAACTTCAATGGGTAAACGTCTGCTCAAGAACTATATTGAACAGCCTCTTTCAAGTCCTGCGAGAATTATTGACAGACTTGAGGCAGTGGAACAGTTTACAAAAAATCCTGTGGTACTTGCTGAAGTGCAGGAGATACTTGACAAGGTCTATGATATTGAAAGACTTATGACAAGGGTTATGTATAAAACTGCCACACCAAGAGATCTGAAATCGCTTTCGTCAACGGCTCTCCAGCTGCCACTTCTGAAGGAACAGCTTTTAAGTCTTTCGGACTCAAAGCTTGTGAAGTCGCTTGAAAGCAGTATTTCAACGCTTGAGGAGATTTCGGCACTCGTTGAAAAGGCAATCAAGGATGATCCGCCTGTCAATTACAAGGACGGTGGCGTTATTAATGATGGTTTCAATGAGGAACTTGACAATTTCCGTAACATTATGGGAAATGGTGAACAGATTCTTGAACAAATAGTTGAAAGCGAAAAGGAAAAGACGGGAATTAAAAATCTGAAAAAAGGCTTTAACAGAGTTTTCGGTTATTATCTTGAGGTTACACGTTCCTATTATCATCTTATACCTGAAAATTATGTCAGAAAGCAGACGCTTGCAAACTGTGAACGCTTTATTACAAAAGAACTTAAAGAGGCAGAAAACAGTATCCTTGGTGCAAAGGACAGAGCAATAAATCTTGAGGCTGATATATATGAGGAAATCCGTGATTTTCTTGCAACAAAGCTTGCGGTTGTTCAGCGTACGGCTTCGGCGGTTGCGGCGGTTGATGTACTGGCATCATTTGCAGATGTTTCAATAAAAAATAATTATACCCGTCCTGAAATTGCCATTGATGGCGTAATAGATATTCGTGACGGACGTCACCCTGTTGTTGAACTTATGCTGAGTGATGACGTATTTGTACCAAATAATGTGTATCTCGACACAAAATCATCGAGAATGTCTATTATTACAGGCCCTAATATGTCGGGTAAATCAACTTATATGCGTCAGACGGCTCTTATAACTCTTATGGCACAGATGGGCTGTTTTGTTCCTGCTACATATGCGAAAATTTCTGTTGTTGACAGGATTTTTACAAGAGTAGGTGCATCAGATGATCTGACAGCAGGACAGAGTACATTTATGGTTGAAATGAGTGAAGTTGCGGATATTCTGAAATATGCCACAAAAAACAGTCTTGTAATACTTGATGAAGTGGGACGTGGTACATCTACCTTTGACGGTATAAGCATTGCAAGGGCAGTTGCGGAGCATATCTGCAATTCAAAAAATATCGGCTGTAAAACACTTTTTGCAACACACTATCATGAACTGATTGAACTTGAACAGCTTATGGACGGCGTGAAAAATTACAGTATAGCTGTACGAAAAAGTGCCGACGGAATACGTTTTCTGAGAAAAATCGTAAAGGGCGGCGTTGATGAAAGCTACGGCATTGAAGTTGCAAAGCTTGCGGGACTTCCTAACAAGGTTGTGAAACGTGCAAAAGAACTTCTTTCTGATATGGAAAAGGAAAACAAGGTTGTAAAACAACAGAAAGATGATGGTCAGATAAGCTTTGACACAATCAGTCATGACACTATTGCTGACAGACTTTGCAGAACAAATGTAGATGAACTGTCTGACAGTGAGTGCAGAGAATTTCTGAAAGAACTTGTGAAGTTGGCTGAGTAAAAACTTGTTTTTATTCTTTACTTTTCTTGCTTGCACAAGAAAAGTAACAAAAGAATGCCTAAACTTTCTTTATAAAAAGAAAGTTTAATCAAAGAAAAATTTTAACTGCGTGCTGATTGTAAACTCAGACTGTTTCCCCATAAAAGCATAAGAATAAACGGATAAAAAATAAACTGTTACAGATAGTCAACTTGAAAGGCAATTCACCCAGCAAGTGAAGTGGCAGTTTTGAAGTGGATTTGTTAATAATTGGAGAATTTATTTTATGGAAAGATATAAAAAAATATATGATGCATTGTTTAATGCTGCCAAAAATGGTTTTGAGTCACTTTTTAAGCAACACAATGAAAATTTTTATTATTGTGCACTTATTATGATGGAAGTGTCAACGCCTTGCATTGCTGCTATTTCGGAAGAATCTTTGCAACATGTTCTTGATGATAATTGTGCTGATGAGAATGAAAAAAATGAAAGCATAGCGGAGTATAAATGGTCATATGCAGATTCGCCGTATTGTGGTTATGGTTTTAATGAATATTTTAGAGAAGTAGAAAACCTTTTCAATGATGATGTATGGGACGAAAACATTGAGGATGACGAGTACGAAAGCAGAGTTTCTGACTGGCTGAAAATCATGACTGAAGTAATGAATGATTTGGATGAAAAGGGAGTATTCAATTTCTGTAAAGATCGTTCAAAATTATTCATTAATGCAGAATTACAGCCGCCTGAAGATACAACAAATCTTGAAAATGCCCGAAAATTAAATAATAACGAAATGTTTTCAGAGTGGTTTGAAGATAATAAGGAAGAATATGAATTTGATGATGATGAATAATTAATGATTTTATTATCAGTTCGTGTGGAGTAAAAAACTTGTTTTTATTCTTTACTTTTCTTGCTTGCACAAGAAAAGTAACAAAAGAATGCCTAAACTTTCTTTATAAAAAGAAAGTTTAATCAAAGAAAAATTTTAACTGCGTGCAGATTGTAAACTCAGACTGTTTCCCCATAAAAGCATAAGAAAAATTTGATAAAATAAATCACCCATGGGTTATAAGATACGGTTTTAAGGAGAATTTATAGGAAGGAAGAAATTAAAGCTGTGTTTGTTAAAGAGGCAGATGTCATGAAAACTTATTTTTATAAACGTCCGGGAGCTATATTGCTAAAAGCCTGTGAATTTAAGGCGGATGTGTGGATTGAAGTTGATGGTGAAAAAGAAAATGCTAAAATTCTTTTTGATATATTGAAACTTCCTATCAAATCGGAAACACACATTAAGATTATTACAGATGGCTCTGACGAAGTTGAGGCGGCAAATGCTATAGCAGATTTGGTTACTAATGATTATTCTATTGAAGATATTTGGTAAATTTTAATTAAGATAAGCTTTCGTGCTTAAATTAGCGAATTCAGTTAAAGTAAAAGCGAAATTAAAAGTTTCTTTGCTTCTTTCTTTGAATACAAATCTTTTTTAATTTGCTTTAGCAAATTATAGCGAAGCGTAAAAGATTGGATGCCTTTAGGTAAAGAAAGAAGAAGAAAAAGTTTTTGCCAAGCTTTTTTCAAAAAGCGGAGAAAGGAGAACCTATGGCACAGATAAATTTACTGAGCAAGGATATTTCAGAACTTATTGCGGCAGGTGAGGTTATAGAAAGACCTGCATCGGTAATAAAGGAACTGCTTGAAAATTCCATTGATGCAGGTGCAAAGCATGTTACCGTTGAGATAAAAAACGGCGGTACTACATACATGAGAATTACCGATGACGGCTGTGGTATTGCATCTGAGCAGGTGGCGACTGCTTTTATGCGTCATGCCACAAGCAAGATCGCTTCAAAAGATGATCTTGACAATATTCTTACGCTTGGATTTCGTGGTGAGGCACTTGCATCTGTCTGTGCTGTTGCAAAAGTAGAGGTTCTCACAAAGCAGAAAGACGACGAATACGGTACAAACTACGTTATTGAGGGCGGAACTGAAAAGCTTAACGAAACTACCGGCTGTCCTGATGGTACAACAATAATTATCCGTGATATATTTTTTAATGTACCTGTAAGACAGAAATTTATGAAACGTGATTCGGCGGAGGCAAACGCCATTATATCAATAATGCAGAAAATTGTACTGTCACATCCCGATATTTCTTTCAGACTAATAAAAGACAACAAGACTATGTTTGCATCGGCAGGTGACGGACAACTTTTAAGTGCCGTTTATGGTATCTACGGCAGAGATTTTGCTCACGATCTTATCCCTGTTGATTACAGTGAAAACGGTATTTCCGTTAAAGGCTATGTCATCAAGCCGCTTTACTCAAAAAATAACCGTTCGTTTCAGAATTTCTTTATAAACGGCAGATATGTCAAGTCTGTTACATGCTGTGCGGCACTGGAGGAGGCGTACAAAAATCTTGTTATGCAGGGGAAGTATCCTGCGTGTGTGCTTATGCTTGAAGTTCCGCCTGCGACAGTTGATGTAAACATTCATCCTGCCAAGGCACAGGTGAGATTTTCAGATGAAAAGGTTGTTTTTAACTGCATGTACTTTGCGGTGAAAAATGCATTTTTAGCATCGGGTCTTATCTATGAATTTGAGCTTAAAGAGGAAAGAAAAACTCAGCAGTATTACAAACAAAAGCCGTTTGAACCGGAAAAGTTTGAACAGCAGGAACTTACTGAAGTAACCGAAAAAAATCCTGTGCAACCGCCTCAGCAAACGGTTACAGCAGAAACTGATCCTGAAAAGAAAATGTTTGACGATATTATAAAGCCTGTTTCGCAATCGGAATATGCTGTACCGCAGGAGGATAATATACAGTCAGATGATGAAAATAAGCTTGCGTCATCAAGGGTTATGTATAATGAAATGATTAATATTGTGGTTTCGCCCGAAGATGTTGAGGAAGATGAAGAAGTTTCGGAATCAGTTGAAACTGATGATTTCAGTGAGTTTTCATATATAAGCAAGTCATCGTTTGAAAAAAGTGTTGAACAACCGCCTGAACCGGTAAAGGAAGTCAAAGAGGAAATAACCGTTATCGGGGAAATCTTTAAAAACTATATCCTTGCACAGTCGGGTGAAAATATGGTCATCATTGACAAGCATGCTGCACATGAACGTGTGATTTTTGAAACGCTGAGAGCAGGCTGTAAATCCACAGACAGTCAGATGCTTATGACAGAACCTGAGATTTTACTCTCAGAAAAGGAATGTAACGCACTTTCAGAAAACATGGACACACTTGAACATATGGGCTTCAGAATTGATACGTCAAAATCTCCGTTTGCAAAAATTCTTGCTGTACCGCTGATACTTGAAAGTCTTGACTTAGAAGAATATATTCCGGAAATTGCCGAAAACTTCTGTCTTAACAAGGTTGATCCTCAGACGCATCTGCTTGATGATATATTACATGATCTGGCGTGCAAGTCGGCGATAAAGGCAAACGACAAAAACAGTTTGCAGGAACTTCAGGTACTTGCAGAACGGGTGTTTTACAACGAAGACATACGGCATTGTCCGCATGGAAGACCTGTTATGTTTGTGCTGTCAAAACGTGATATTGAAAAACAGTTCAGGAGAATAGTTTGATTATGGAAAAAATTAAAGTTATCGTTGTTGCAGGGCCTACAGCATCTGGAAAAACCGCTCTGGGAGTGGAAATCGCAAAGGCTTTCAACGGCGAAGTGGTTTCTGCCGATTCAATGCAGATATATAAGGGAATGGACATCGCTACGG